>JBAQLX010000368.1:0-1603 GCA_049302315.1 Desulfosporosinus sp. | reverse complement strand
CTGTCGGAAGATTTTTAGAAAAACCAGTTCAACAAGCTGAACTGGAGGAATTTTTCCAAGCGGATCAAAGGATTAATTTGGAAGTAAAAATACTGCCTAAGAATTTTCCCGCTGAGATCTACATTCCCGTTGGCTTTGATGATTTTTCTTGTGGGATATTTCTTGGTCACCGTTATTCCCACATCAAATTTGAACTGGATGAATTGCCCTTAATTACGTTGATCTCCAGTCAATTGGCCCAACGTTTCATAAAGACGTTTGTCATCAAGGAACTGTCCAAAGAAATAGAATTCCTGGCTCAAATGTCTCAGAACTCCCAACGCAGAAATCAGGGGCTTCAAGGAATGAATGCCTCTTTGTTTAGAAGTCTTGAGAAAGAGAGGAAACTGGTAGCCTACGAGATTCATGCAGGACCATTACAATTGGGACTGGACTTGAATCGGTGGCTGAAATACCTTGTTGATGAATGCCCAACCCATGAGGATGCCAAATCACTAAAGGCTATTTCTCATATGCGGGAGCTAGTTGAGAACTTGAATTTTGAACTTCGTTTAATAGCGAATGATTTACGGCCGCCCTTCTTAACGGATTTGGGCTTGCTTACGGCCGTCGAATTAATGTGCGAAGAAATAATGCTCAAAGAGCTGTCTTTAATTTCCTTAGAGACGGTGGGCATTAGTCGAGAAGAACATTTTAAGGAAGAAGTAGAACTAGTAGCCTACCGTTTTTTACAAGAAGGGATTATGAATGCTGTGAAACATTCAGGTTCTAACAAGTTGAAGATTCACATTGAGATGATCGAATCTAAAATTGAACTGACTGTTAGTGACCTGGGTAAAGGTTTCGATCCTGGCAAGATAGAAGATTGGACGTTGACAGGTGCCCATTTTGGCATAGTCGGAATGAAAGAAAGAATTGAAAGCTTAGGCGGCGATTTTCAGATCAGTTCGGGAATTCATCGGGGTACAATTCTCAAAGCTACTATCCCGATAATATAAGATCATAAACATGGGGCAAGGAATCAAGGAATCAAGGAATCAAGGAATCAAGGAATTTCAGGATAGAGGAGGGGATAGAAGTGTCGGTCGATTCTGAGGAATTAGAAAGAGTAAAAGTCTTGGTAGTTGATGACCATATGCTTTTTGCTGAAGGAACTGTCTCCTTACTATCTATTGAACCCCGTATTTTGGTAGTTGGAATTGCCAGGAACGGGATAGAATGTATGAGCTTAATGAGTGAAACTGAACCCGACGTCGTATTGTTAGATATCAAGCTCCCGGATACCTGTGGGACTGATTTGATAGACAAGATAATAAAGATTCAACCAGAAGTTAAGATTCTTATGCTCACCGGCCATAATCCAAAAGGTTACGTTACTAAGTCTATAAGTAAAGGCGCCAATGGGTTCCTACTCAAAGACTCTTCAGCTGGGGAGTTGATTCAGGGAATATTAAGAGTTTATGATGGTGGTGTCTATTTTTCGCAAGGTTTAGAGGCTTTTCTTTACCCCGCAAATAAGAATGATAACTTACATTTCCCTGTGAAGCCTGTTGAAACGCTACGTAAACTACTGACTCCTAAAGAACTGGAAATAATGGAATTA
>JBAQLX010000367.1:0-2844 GCA_049302315.1 Desulfosporosinus sp. | reverse complement strand
ATATAGGATAGTAGGGTAGGCGGTGCGTTGATTTCATAAACTTGAGCGATTCCCCTTGAGGTAATCCTCCGAATGTTGCCAACACCATCAATGTGCCCACTGACCAAATGTCCGCCTAAACGGGTTTGTAGCTGTAACGCCCGCTCCAGGTTAACACGGCTGCCGCTTTTAAGCTCGGCGAGATTGGTTTTTGCCAATGTTTCCGCCATCACATCCACTGTAAAGTCACGCTCGCTTTGCCGTATCACGGTCAGGCAGACACCGTTGAGGGCGATACTATCTCCGATTTGGGTTCCTTTAAGGATTTTATGCCCTTCGACAGTAAATTGCCCGGATTCCGGCAAGAGGCGAAGGGTACGGACGATGCCCAGTTCTTCGACAATTCCAGTAAACACGTGGATCCCCTCCCTATGGCATTTCTGTTCTGTACTGTCGTCTGTGCTTACGCAATTCTCCGAAAATATGTTAAGCTCTAGCTGCTTCACCATATTCCGGAGGAAGACTCCGGCAGGGAGATTATTCCGACCTCTGGCTTCTGATCTCTGACTTCTGATCATGTAGATAACCGGTAACATGAAGATCCTCCGAATACATATCAAGGCGGAGATCTTGTAAGGCTAGGGCTTCCGCCATACACTCAATATGCAACCCTGAAAGGGGAGAAGGCCCATTTCCCCCAACCAGTTTGGGTGCAATAAAAAACTCGACTTTGTCAACAAGTTGCTCCTGGATTAGTGTCCCCGCCAGTCCTCCGCCGCCTTCCAACAACACGCTGGTCCAACCGCGACGAACAAGATCCCGCAACAGTTTTTCCAGGGGGACATACCGAAGTGTGTCATATTGCCACACTTCAACCCCTACGAGATGGTTCAGACGTTCAATCTTCTCGGGAGAGGCAGCTTGCGTCGTAGCAATAACACATGGGCTGTGAGCGGAGGAGGTAAGGACCTGAGCATTTTCGGCAAGGCGTAATTTCCCATCGACGATGAGTCGGACCGGGTCTTGACCACTGGGAAGACGGCAGGTGAGGGCGGGATCATCCCGGATGACGGTTTCACTTCCCGCCAGAATAACATCGTATCGATCACGCAACTGATGGACATATTGCCGGGAAACTTCCGTACTGACCCAGCGTGAATCTCCAGTTTCTGTGGCGATTTTACCATCTAAGGTCATCGCTGTTTTGTAAACGACAAAGGGTAAGCCGGTCGTGATCGCTTTAACAAAGACTTCATTAACGAGGGAGGCTTTCTGAAACATTAGGCCCACGTCCACCTGAATTCCGACCTCGCGTAAGCGGGCAATTCCACGACCGGAGACAAGAGGGTTAGGATCTTTCATGGCGACGACAACTCGTTTAATCCCGGTTCGGATCAGCGCCTCTGCGCAGGGAGGGGTTCGCCCAAAATGAGAACATGGCTCCAGGGTAACATAAGCGGTAGCGTCGCGGGCCTGCTCCCCCGCAGCTGCGAGGGCATGAACCTCAGCATGAGGAGTACCTGTTTTAAGGTGATACCCTTCTCCGATGACCTGTTCATCCTTCACTATTACACAGCCAACCAGAGGATTAGGACTGGTTCGCCCTATTGCCTTGACGGCTAAATCAAGCGCTCTTGTCATGAACTTTTCATCATTCAAATTGAAAGGACTTGATGCTTGCATATAAATCCCCTTCATACAATAAAAAAACACCCAAGTCATCTCCGGGTGTTTTGAGTCAGAAAGTTACAGCTCAAAAAAAGCGCACATACGCCTCATTCGACCTGTTCCTCTTCTCATCCAGACTTTACTGTCGGCTCCGGAATATCACCGGATCTGCCAAAAGGCTCGCGGGCTTTACCGCCGGTAGGGAATTCCACCCAACCCCAGAGGAATATGACAATTATTTAATTTATATTTATTATAGTTTACTCCAAACTATTAATTTTAGCAACCTTATTATTTGCCATGCAGGGAAATGAATTCTTCCCGCAATAAACCCATGAGAATGGCGTCGTGATAGTTCCCTAACACAAAACGGGCTTCCCGCTGACGACCTTCCATCTTGAAACCGACTTTTTCATAAACCCTAATCGCTCGAATATTCCCATCCCAAGTATCCAGCGAAATCCGGTGGAAATTCCACTGGGTAAAAAGGAAGCGCGAAAAGGTGATTAAGGCATCTGTGCCATAGCCTTTACCCCAAGACGGTTTATTTCCTATTACTACAAAGAGCGTTGCCGATCGAGCAGGGATATTGACTTCTTTAAAGCCTAAAGTTCCTATGAGCAGTTCGTTTTCATCTAAAATAGCATAGCGGTAGGTATCTGGCGAGCCGTCAAGAAACTTTGCCGCAAGTTGATCTTTGCTTTGTAGTGTATTTAAGGGCCAAGCCCCGCTGGACCATAAATTTACCTCTTGATCATTATACCATTGATACATTATCTCCATATCAGCTTCTTCGACGGGACGAATTGATGTCTTCTGACCTGTTAGCATCGTGCAGAACTCCTTAGTAATAGTTAGTATGTGTAATGACTACTAATTTTATCATACTTTTTTGTGTTGACAACTGTATTGTGTTAAGCATATAATACAAACAAATAATATAGCAACAGACAATGATGAGAAATAGTAAGTCATATGGGAATGTCTTAGCGAGTCAGAAAGGGTGGGAGCCTGGCACAGTTTTCTTTGACTGAATGGCACTTTGAGTTGTGATCCGAAAGCGTTATGTTAGTAGGTGATACCGGGGGTTTCCCGTTACAGAAACACGGATATCGAGAAGCAGTTTCTCCGCATCCGATTAGAGGGTTTGAGATATGCCAATTCCCATAAAACGAAAGCAGTTCGTTTTATGAGGAA
>JBAQLX010000366.1:0-1732 GCA_049302315.1 Desulfosporosinus sp. | reverse complement strand
AAGGATAACATACTCGACGATAATGTCGTAAAATCAGCTGCTCTTATCATTATCTGCTATATGGTTTTGTTTGGGATCAATACCGCACTTGGTGCCTTTTTGGGATACCCGCTTGCCGAGTCTGCGTTTGAGGCTGCATCAGCAACAGGAAATGTCGGGTTATCAATAGGACTCACATCCGCATCAATGCCTGCTTTATTAAAGGTTCAATATATTATTACGATGTATCTGGGGAGACTTGAATTTCTTTCAGTCTTCGCATTGATTGGGTATATCGTCGGAGGGATAAAAAAGGTATGTTCAAAACCACGATAATGATCGTTTTGATAATTTCTGTAACATTTGTAATCGTCTTACCAGTACATGCAGCAGAAGCTGCATATGTAGCGGAAGCAACCACCATAAATGATTTGATTGAAAATGCAAATACTTTTGATGGAATGCAGGTAACCGTCAGAGGCGAGGCAATCGGAGAAGTGCTTCAAAGAGGTGCATACGCATGGGTCAATATAAACGATGGTACCCAAGCAATCGGGATATGGCTTAAAACTATTGACGCAGAAAAGATTTCGTCTTTCGGTGATTATAAACACATCGGCGATACCATTCAGATAACCGGCATATTTTCGAGAGACTGTAAAGAGCATGGAGGGGATGTTGATATACACTGCGCTTCCATTGTTATTTTAACTAAGGGTATTGTGGTTACAGAAAATCTTGCACCGATAAAAGCTTATATAGGAGCAGCACTTTTTTGTATTGCAATCATTGTTGCATATATCTATTTCAGAGTGAAAAAGCTGGATTCAAAATAACACATAACTGAAAATTACCATAAAAAACCGCTTAATTATGTATAAAAAAAGTGCTGCATTCACATTTATATTTAAATAGCTTTTAAATATTCTTCTTGCATCTTCCTTTATCCTTTAGCAACCTATTACAGATTCCTGCACAAATAAACATCAAATAAACATCATTCCCACGAATTTTTACCTTTTTTTTCTGAAAACAAAAGAGCCGCAATCGCTTGCGGCTCTGCGTATTTCATTGGATGCGGGGGCAGGTTTGAGAGTTAAAAAAAGTCATAAAAGGTGATATTTTTGATCCGTAACCAACAGGTCAAGGCCTCGATTACCTTCCCAGATTTCAAATTAATAACTTTGTATATATATTTCTAAGCTGTAGTGGCTTATTGTATTTAGAAAGTGTTCCATATGGCATCTTACAGGTACATTTCTGGTGGCTGATTAGTGGCTGATTGCTATTAAAAAAGACTTAATAGAACTGAAAGTTACGAAAGGCCTAAAAAAAGAAAGTGAGTAATATCAAGGGTTACAACATAATATCAAAAGTTGCTAAAAATCTGTTAGAGCACTGCAAAACCCCTATTCTCCGGTCCAAATCCGGATGGCGCCTCCATATTATGTATCTGGTTTTGATAAAATGCAAAAGCCCTTGATGAAAGGGCTTTTGCGTATTTGGGAGTATTTTTCAAAACCGGATCGCACTTGGAAATCTTGGATTTGCACCCACTAACGCCAAATTATGAACCCATCTTTTATACTGCTGATACCTTTCGCCAAAAGGTATAGGAATGGTAGAATTATTTAGTGAGGACTCAGGGCCGTTGTCCTGACTTTGGGACATAGAAGTCTTCAGATACTACCATGCATCCCTCGAGAAGCTGCAAACAGGCGATTTCGAGGGAATTTTCTTGTAATAATAACTT
>JBAQLX010000365.1:0-2250 GCA_049302315.1 Desulfosporosinus sp. | reverse complement strand
AACACTAGAAGAATCCGTAACAATAGCGAGGGAATTTTTAGAACAGCATAGTCTGTGGTATCCAGAAATGAAATATAAAAAGATGGATGCCACAATGGTGGATTATCTAGATGGCAATGGACCGATTACTGAAAATAGGAACATTTATTTTAGCCATATGCTTGATGATTTAAATGTAAATTCAGGAGATACTAGGGTTCAAGTAGGTTCAGATGGAGTAGTAGAAATTGTGGCTGAGAATAAAAAGGAGTTAGAACTAATAGGGACATATCCTATCATAACTCCCAATAAAGCATTAGAATTAGCAAACCAAGGAAAAGGCGTATATTCTGGTGCTAAAGAGAATGCAAAAATTGGTTTCGTGAAAACAGTAAATTTAATATATATGGATAATGGACCTTTTAGTACTTTCGAGCAATATCATCCTGTATATATTATGAGTGGAGTATTGGATTCTAAGGATTCAAAGGAAAAATTTAGTGTTACAGTTAGAGGTATTGATGAGTCATTTTTTAGTGCTACTCCGATAGCAAAGCCTGAAGAAATCCGAGAAAAGGAGTTTGGTTTTAAAAATCCCAATGACTTTAATTTAGTTGATTTAACTTCGCCAGGAAAAAATAAAACATTAACATTAACATCACCTGAGATAATGTTATCATTAGAAGAAATTCTCCAAAAAAGCAATGGAACTATTGAAGGATATGGCTCTATTGCAAATATACAAGATAAGACAGATACAAGATTTAAGTCTAGACTTGAATTTAATTATGTTGAACCAGCAACCACGAGTTTTCAATTTGGAAGAAATGAAGCAAAAGGGATTAAGGAAAAGGATAAGTTTGGTAACGTACAGATCAGCATTAAAAAAGTCGTAATTCCTATGGATGGTGATGGAACTGAGATTATAATTATGGGGCAAGAAAGAGGATTCATCGTAAAATTGGATTCTGATGTTGCTATAAAGAAAATTATCAATTCAGTTGAACAATAAATGTTTCCGCTAGCCTAAAGCGTCCAAAAGCTGGCAGTATTGCCTGTCCGTAAATTGACAGATATAATGACTATATCACAGTAAAGGAGAAGGATGTCTCCATCTAACATGATCCCGCGACAACAGGCTCACCAGAGACATCCCCCAAAAACTCATGATTATTATATCAAACTATAGCCTCATTGAAAACCCACAAACTGGTGTTTTTTGTTCGGTGTGCCGAATCCGTCCCTTGTCCCTGTTGCGGAGAACAACTAAGCGTCATCGGGAGTCGTCAAAGGAAGTATAAGAACAGTGATGGAGAAACCAAAGTGTTGATTATTCGCAGGCTACGATGTACGCATTGCAGACGAATTCATCATGAACTACCGAATTGTCTCGTGCCTTACAAACGCTATGCATCAGCCTGTATTGAACGCGTTGTCTTGAAAGACTCGAAATCTTTGGACATCGCTGTGGATGAAGCAACCTTGTACCGTATGAGAAGGTGGTTTAACTCACTGCTACCTTACCTGCTCGGCTGTTTGAACGCTATAGCAATTCGTCTGGGACAAACTCCTGTGGATGAGTTGTCCATCACTTCACAATCTGCACACCAACGGATGGGACACTACGTTGGCAATGAGCCAGGGTGGCTGGCGAGAATTGTCCGCCCTATTGCCAATTCAAATTTATGGGTACATACCCGTTCTGCATTTTTGTCCGTAAACACCTGAGGTAGACTGAAAATGGAAGTTTACTTTTGAGAGGAAGGTGTTTTCAGTTGAAAAATCAGAAGAAGGCCGAAGAGATTGCGGCCGAGCGAGTTCAACTCTTGTCTCCACTTCTTGCAGACGGGCTTGATCCAGCCAAAGTACGGGAAATCAAGGCACAACTATGCGAAGCGCATGGATTATCGGAACGAACAATACGTCGGTATCTGGAAAAGTACCAGCAAAGTGGATTTACTGGACTAAAACCCAAAGGCAGGGGCAGAACACCCACGGAGACCATTGCGGCAGAACTGCTCGAACAAGCTATTCTGCTGCGTCGGGAAGTTCCCAGTCGCAGTGTTGCGCAGATTATTCAGATTCTAGAGTGGGAAGGTAAAGCACAATGTGGAGAAATCAAACGAAGTACACTGCAGGAACGATTGGCAAGTCGTGGTTACAGCACCCGTCAAATGCGCATATATGCAGATTCAGGGGTAGCAACCAGAAGGTTTCAACGACGACACCGCCTTCAATTGGTACAATCCGACATTAAATTTGGACCCTATC
>JBAQLX010000364.1:0-17228 GCA_049302315.1 Desulfosporosinus sp. | reverse complement strand
CCTATATGGTATATATGATATATTTGAATTTATCATATATTTAGAGATATTACAAGAAAAATTTTCCCGGACTACCTAAGTAGTTAATATGGCTCTCCCACCGAAGGAGGAACGGGCGCAATTCATGCTTTCAATTTTGAGACAAGCTTTTTACAGGGAGCATACTGCTTGATCCCTCATACCATTCCGGACACGAAAAACAAAAACGAATTCCACTTCAATCTTGTAAAAGATGAAGTTTATGTGCTTGACATCGACTTAAAAATATGTATTATTATATTAAGCACTTAATGCAATAACACAAGGGGTGATACCCATGCCATGGGAGTTAAAACCTGACAGGTCTATTTACACCCAACTGATTGAACAAATTGAGCTGATGATATTTTCCGGTGTTTATCCCTTGGGGTCTAAACTGCCTTCGGGACGGGATATGGCTCAAGAAGCCGCAGTCAATCCCAACACCATGCAAAGGGCTCTGGCGAAATTGGAGGAAGATGGCCTCATAATTACCCACCGCACAAGTGGTCGGTCGATTACGGAGGATGCGCATTTGGTCGAAATGGCAAAAACCAAAATGGCTCAGGAGCAAATCTCGGAATTCCTGGAAAAAATGCAGTTGATGGGCTTTGAACAAAAAGAGATCCTAACCATTATTAATAACATGGTAAAGGAGATGAATAGATGAGCACAATTTTAGAATGCAACGACCTTACAAAAAAATTCGGAAACAAAGCAGCCGTATCCGCCGTCAATCTTAAGATAGAGCGCGGGCAAATCGTAGGGCTTCTGGGACCTAACGGCAGTGGAAAAAGCACCCTCATCAAGCTTGCCAACGAACTCTTGACCCCCACCGGTGGAGCTATACTCATAGGAGGTAAAAAACCAGGCCTCGAGACCAAGAAAATCGTCTCCTACCTCCCGGAAAAGACTTATTTGAATGCTTGGATGCGCGTACGCCAAATCATTGAACTATTCTCCGATTTCTATGATAATTTTGACCCGAAGAAAGCTTACGACATGCTTGAAAGCCTTAATATCAACGCTAACGACAGACTAAAAACAATGTCCAACGGAACGAAGGAAAAAGTACAGTTAATTCTTGTCATGAGCCGCGAAGCAGAACTTTATCTTTTGGATGAGCCTATAGGCGGTGTGGACCCGGCAGCAAGGGATTATATTCTGAAAACTATTCTTAGTAATTACAATGAGAACGCCACGGTTGTTATCTCCACCCACCTCATCTCAGATATTGAGAATATTTTGGATTATGTGGTTTTTATCAATCAAGGCCAAATTGTTTTGACTTCTTCTGTGGATGATATCCGAAATGAAAAGGGTAAATCTGTCGATGTTTTATTCAGAGAGGTGTTCAAATGTTAAGCAAACTTCTAAAGTACGAAAATAAAGCCACCGGAAGAATATTT
This sequence comes from Desulfosporosinus sp., assembly GCA_049302315.1. GTDB lineage: Bacteria > Bacillota > Desulfitobacteriia > Desulfitobacteriales > Desulfitobacteriaceae > Desulfosporosinus. The sequence continues at coordinate 15,801 of JBAQLX010000364.1, read as the reverse complement.
CTCCCCCTCTTCCTCGCTTTACTGATGTTCGCAGGAATCACAAGGTTCATTTCTGTTTTGAGTCCCGAGAAATGGAGTACCCCCGCAGCCATCAGTATGGCCATCTATATCATTATTATGGTGGGAATGTTCGTAATGACCTGTATTATGATGATTCAACGCTTTTATAGAAATTTGCTCTCCGATGAAGGCTATTTGATGCTTACACTGCCCGTAGAGCCCTGGAAACATATAGTCACTAAGCTTCTGGTATCTATGCTGTGGATAGTGGCCAGTGGAATCGCCGCTTTGATCTCGATCCTGATTATCGCTCTCCAAAAAGGAGACCTCACAAGAATCATTGTGGAATCTGCAGCTTTTTTTCGACAAGTGTATGAACGTTTGGGAACTTCGGTTTACCTTTATTCTATTGAGATTATCTTAGGCATCTTCATAAGCTTAGCTTCAGCCATTTTGATCGTTTACGCCTCGATAGCCATCGGGCACCTGTTCAATCAGCATAAAATGCTGGCCTCCTTCGGAGCCTTCATTCTTCTGAATACTATTTCCCAAATCCTATTCCTGTTATTCACTTCTGGAATCGCCAATTTTTCCAATATTCATGTCAGTCCCAATGATTTTTTTGGCATGCAGTTGGTAATTCAACAGGCGATTGCTTATGGCATAGTTTTTACTGGACTTCTCTGTGCAGCCTACTTCGCCGTAACGAATTATATTTTAAGCCAACGACTGAATTTGGAATAACGCAGACTATGCTCAAACTAGATAACCCGAATACACAAACATATATGGTCGTTAGCAGAGACAAAACAGGTCCTTTCTTATTAATGAAGAAAGGACCTGTTGATAAAAACTGTCGGTATCTTTCATTTCAATTGACCAAGTGAACTAATTAGGCTCTTCATCGTCAATACAACCCTCTAAAGAAGGCAATTCCTCCTCTTGATAGTGCGGCTCTCCGAGAGTATTAATTTGAATCTTCCCGGCCTGCCCGTACTGATAAAGCTGATCCAGCACTTCTACGGCAGCACGGATTCTGGTTCTTAACAGATAACCCCGGTTTTCCGAGGCTTTGAGCACTTCTCTTACATCAAACTTAGGCTGCCAGTCATAGGCTTGGCCGTGAAAATCCTGGACCTGTTTAAGAACAGCGAGGATTTCATCCTGATTCAAAGGTTGAAGTTGAGGTGCGGAAATAATGGCGTTGAGTACCTTTTCGATAGGCTCCCGCTGGGCACAATCCACATAGGTTGTGGTAAGATTTTCAAATTCATGTTTGGCCTCGATAACATCCTCTTGATAAGATGACCCTAAAGCAAACATGGTAAAAGTGGATTCGAGGCGTGAATATTTCTCAGGAAACAAGAAGGATGCCATATTATTGTAGGCTTTGAGGCGGGCTTTTTTGCCAAGACGACCTACCAATTCAGTTTCATCAAATAGGATAACCCAACCATTGTAACCCAGTAGTTTAAAGAGGCGACTTAACAAGGTAAAGTAGTCCATACTGTGACGAGTTTTACTAAAAGATACCGAGTACTTGACTGTCTGAGCAAAAATCCTTTTATAGATCTGCCGCAAGAGGGCGTTATTGATAAAGTCACCCTCGAGATCCGCCATGAGCAAGTATTTTTCATCTGGATCATCGACATGCAAAAAGGATCGCAAAACGTAAAACAACTTGTCGGTCTCCAAGTGCTTACCGGTAAAGGAGAGCAGATCGAGAGCGCTGGGATTATTTGGGGTAATATCTTGCATGACATGTTCAAATCCTGGTTGCAGACGCCCAGGCAAGTAAGTATTACTAACCAGTTTCTGATAGGCCAGATAAAGTTTATCTAACGGTGTCTCCTTACTTAAGGAAACCAGACTGACCACCATATTATTACTATGGGCTAAGTTAAACACCGTATTCAAAAGGTGGGTTTTACCCTCTCCGTACTTACCGGAAACAACCATCCCTCTGGATTCCCCAGTGTCTCTGACCCGGTCTAACTTGCCGGAGATCTGCCCCATTAATTCTGGACGGGCTGAGGAGAAGTAATGTCCAACCGCCCGGGAAGACACTCCCGAACGCAAGGCTTCAATGACTCTCTGCGCTTCAAAATCCATTATTCTGCTCCTCCCTGTATTGTAGTCAGGACTACTTTCCTGGGCAACGAAACTTTGCCGAATCGGGACCGGGCATGGAGTTCTTCCGCTGTGTTCCAGCTTATAAGAGTGGCTTCTTCATTGCAGCGGTTAATAACCCGACCGAGACGGGTGGACATTTTGAGGATATTTTCAGGAGTATAGACCTCATCAATCAGACGGTCCAAATCCACAATGTCAGCGAAACGGTTAAAACGTTGCCCTTCAATTTCATTTTGGATACGCATCCACAACGCCTGGTAAGACTTCAGGCCCCTGACGTCATCATCCATCAGACTGCGATCGAACGAAAAAACGAACATGGTGTGTTTTAAGGTGTCAATTTCATCAACCAATTCGCGGATACTTTCGTAAGCGTCTTCCCGTTTCAAGCGGGAATAACGAATGGTTTCCGTACTATCTGCGCCCACCAATACTTCCATATTATCAATCGAGATCACCAAACCCTGAAATCCTGCCAGACAGCAAACCTCTACCAAAGAACGCAACATGTGCCTGGCATTATATCTGGTGATTTTACTGGGAGACAACCCAAGACGGCGTAGGGAGGATAATTTGGCTTCCCGGCTTCCTTCCAGCCATAACATTAACAGCTTGCCGTTGGCTTCTTCCAACATGGGGTGTCCCAAAATTCCGCCGGTCAACATGGCGCAGGCCAGAGCAAAATTATTGTCTATCAGGGGGTTAGCTAGAAAGAGCTTTTCCAACTGCTGCCTAATCTCCCGCTTGGTCAAAGGATCCAGCTGTCCCTGGCTGGATAAGTAATCCGCAAAACTCTTGCCTTCCGGGATAAGCTCAGGATCATACCCCAACTGCCGGATAACCTCGTGGCTGCAGAGTTGCAAACGTTCCAGCAGATTAACCTGGTGCAAGATGGCTATATAGATTTCCTTAAAATCATGAAGCCAGAGTTGCCGAGCTGAGAGACTAACCGAGATATAGTCCATGTTTTCTGCTTCCATAGCCAGTATCTCCAGGAAATGGGTCTTCCCACTCCCAGTGCGACCTGTAACGAACTTTATCTTGCTGCCTCCCCTGGCCAAATAGTTTGCCAGATATTTTTCCTTCCAAAAATCCATAATAAACTCGCCGCCCACCGATATTTCCTGCAGGATTTCACGATTACCCGGAGGCTGACCCTTCTTTAAGTTGGCTATGGCTGATTTAATGTCATTTTCCAAAACGAGCACCCCCTACAAAATTGATGTTCGAAGCACGATGCGCGAGTTATCAAATTATCCTCATTTTGATTCCGATACTATTACTGTCCCGAAAAAACGGATGGTTGCCAAATATTGCTCCCGCCCATCCTGATCCAGGATGCGGATAGCCTTATTTATATTGCGACTGGGCCCAAATTGAAACTGCCGTCCATCTTCACAGATACGCAGGCCGGTAGCATAGAGACGTGCCAGGTCAAAAGCGAAACTCTGCAGGTCATAGTCTTTACGGAAGCGACGCATGGGGGTTAAGATGGTGTAAAGACTACGTAAATAAATATCCCCTCCGGTAGAAATTGGTGTTTTTCCCGGGTTTTGCTTTAGAAGCTTCAGATCATAAGCTGCGGCAAGCTCTTTGACAAAGCCTTTGGGATCAAAAGCGGCCTTCAACAATTTATCTCTGCTGGCCTTAACATCTTGCACAAAGGCTAGAGGACGCAAGCATTGAACCCGTTTTCGATCCAGGTATAAGTCCAGATTCTCGGTATCGATCCTGACCCGGAAAGGAAACATCTCATAAGTGGGATAGTCTCCTTTAACATCCACCTGCAGGCGATCGCAATAAGCCAGTAATTGTTCATCAAAGTCGCCGTTTTCTACATATTGGCGAATTCCGAATTCATCGACCTGCTTCTGCATTTCTTCCATCAAGGTTTCTTGTTCCTTCAGGAAAGCAAGCATGGATGCCCGATCCCTCGTCCAGCTCTTTAGGTCACCCTTTTCCATATTTTTGCTCATACTCTTAAATAGTTTTTGTTGATTATTGATCTTATCCTTAAGCTCTTTTTCGACACTCAACATTTGTTTATATAAATCCTCATAATCCTTCATATTTCTGTGCTCCTTTTTCTAATTCTATTATCCAATGACATTATCTAATGACTCATACTGGAATTCGACACAAAATAGAATTTCCCTCCCCCGCTTGCCTCAATAATTCAATAATGTCATACTAATAACGTATAATGCAACTTGAAGGGAATACGGGGAATAAGGGAGAGCAAGTATGCCTTTTTTCTATGAGCGAACTTCCGCAGGGGGGGGTAAATCCACTGCAAACGTATATGGTCAACTGAGAAAACCGTTATTTGCCTGGCAAAAGGAATGCCTGGATATCTGGTTTGCTAATCAGGGCAAAGGGGTTGTGAATGTCGTTACCGGGGCGGGCAAAACTATCCTGGCCTTGGGAGCAATCGCTAGGCTGGAATATATGTATGCAAAACAATCATCTGCCTTAAAAATAAAAATTGTCGTCCCAAAGGTTTTTCTGGCAAATCAATGGGTTAAGAGTCTACAAGACGAACTCGCCGTATCCAAGGATGATGTAGGAGTATACTCCGGAGTGCACAAAGACCCGCCTTCCCGCAAGTATATGATTTATGTGGTGAATTCTGCCCGCACCGCTTTAGCACAGCAAATACTTAGCGACTATCATCAGGGCAGCTCCATATTGCTGATCGCGGATGAGTGTCATCACTATTGCAGCCCGGAAAATTCACGCATCTTCAGTTTTATTACCCAAATCCCAAGCCAAGATCAAAACACCCATTACTATGCCCTTGGTTTATCCGCCACCCCGGAAACTGCTAATTTTAACGAAACATTACTTCCTGCCTTAGGACCTGAGATCTACAAATACAGCTTTATCGAGGCTTTGAATGCCAATATAGTAAGTTCTTTTGCGGTCTTTAACCTGAAGTTAAAATTCACACCAGACGAAGAGTCCCAATATCTGGAGTTAAGTGAACAACTGACACACACCCTGGAAAACCTCATGTATCGTTGTCCTTTCCTGAAAGGTTTAAGCAGACTGCGGTTTTTTGCCAGTCTGGAACAATTGGCACAACGTTCTGAGGATGACAGAATAGCGTCTCTGGCCCGTTCAGTGCTCATACTGGCTAACAGGCGCAAAGATTTGGTCTACAGGGCCGAATCCCGGATAAGCTGTGTCAGTAATCTTGTGACGCAGCTTCCGCGAAGTTCCAAGATCTTGATTTTTTGCGAAAGAATTGTTGTGGCAAACACAATCTATGAACAGTTACAGTACCTGTTTCCTGGACAGGTGGGGCGTTATCATTCCGAAATGGACGAGTGGAGCCGCAAAGAAATCCTGCGTAAATATCACGACGCGCAAATTCGCATCCTTGTAAGCTGCCGCGCCCTAGATGAAGGTTTGAATGTGCCTTCAACCGACATCGGGATCATCGCCTCCTCCACCAGCAGTACCCGGCAACGAATCCAAAGACTGGGCCGAATCCTGCGCCAATCCGGTATAAAGCACACAGCCAAACTTTATTACCTATATATCGGTTCATCCAACGAGGAAAAGGACTTACTGGCCAGAATTTCTCGCGACCTGACTGGGATAATTCCCATCCTAGACTTGGAGTATGATCACGATAGCCAAACCTTTCATAATTCCGCCTACGAAGCCTTGGCTGATCGAGTCATAGCCTATACTCTGCACAAAGGTTGGAGCAAGAAGATCATTGCGGAGATAACCAGTAACCTGGAGCGCGGTAAGCTGGGGTGTGATTGGTGGCTCTCCGAGCAGGACTGCCGCTTGAAAATTCGAAACGCCGCCTCCCGTTCAGAACAGAATTACTGGGTTAGTATGTGCTTACTAGTGCAGGCAAGTCTTGGTCGGTTGGCCAAGTACTTATAGCCTGTGCCAGAAGCTCTTGAGTGGAAAGCCTAACGACAATTTCTACACTAATTCAGCAGAGAACCTCCGCAATAGTCATTCGTCTTTAGTGTTTTGTTATGGTATTATATTGCAAAAGAAAATATTGATGGTCTGTTTTGAAATAGAACTTTTTAATCGTATTTTAATGTTAATCAAATTCTCCTTGAAGTCTTTTTTGTTAGTATTCATCCATACTCAATATGCACATAACAAAAAACCAAAGGAGGAAATTCCATGACAACCTTGGAACAAGTAGAAAAACTTCGCGCCATGGCCAACGTAAGCTACGACGAGGCAAAAACCGCCCTCGATATGTCAAACGGGGATTTGCTTGACGCCATTATTTATCTGGAGAAACAGGGAAAGGTCAACACCCCGCTTGGAGGCGGTTATTACAGCAGCGAAAAAACCGCAGACGCAAACGGTGGGGCCTGTAATACTAAGCACTGGGAAAAGCAAACTAAGTACGACAACGGCGGAGAAACCTTTACTTCAATATTGAAGAAATTGGGGAAATTCCTCATGAAAATGATCCGCAAGGGTAATGCATATTACTTTGAAGTGCTCAAGGGCGAGGAAATCAAAGCGTCTTTCCCTGTCACGGCCCTCGTAGCGCTGCTGTTATTCGCCTTCTGGATTATCGTTCCCCTGCTCATTGTCGGACTGTTCTTTGGTTTTCGCTATCGCTTCAACGGATCTGATTTCTTGGAAAAGACTGTCAATGACGCGATGAATAGCGCAGCGGACGCCGCCATAAACCTCAAGAAGTCGATCAATAACAAAGAAAATTAACTTGAAACGGCGGGGCTTTCAATGAGTTCGAAAATACTGATTATTGAGGACGAAGAAAAGATTGCCCGATTTGTCGAGCTTGAACTTGGCTATGAAGGTTATACTACCACAAAGGCCTTTGATGGCAGAACAGGGCTTGAACTCGCTGAAACCGGCGAGTTCGACCTCATTTTGCTGGATATTATGCTGCCCAGGCTGAGCGGCATGGAAGTACTGCGCAGAATTCGCCGAACCTCCTCCGTTCCCATCATCATGTTGACAGCGCGGGACAGCGTAGTGGATAAAGTCTCCGGACTTGACAGCGGGGCGAGCGACTATATCACCAAGCCCTTTGCCATTGAGGAGCTTCTCGCCCGGATTCGTACCGCTCTTCGAAAAAACATGCAGGAAGACATGGTCTTGTCCGCCTCCGGTTTGCTGTTGGATCTGAGCCGCCATACGGTTACCATGCTGGGCAAGCCCATTGAACTGACAAAGCGTGAATTTGACCTTCTTCACTACTTGCTGAAGAATAAGGGCTTGGTCGTTTCCCGGGAAGCACTGCTCGAAAATGTCTGGGGCTTTGATTTTGCGGGAGAAACTAACGCCGTCGATGTCTACGTGCGTTTTCTGCGCGGAAAAATCGACGAGGTATTCCATATTAAACTTATTCACACCGTTAGGGGAGTGGGATATGTGATTAAGGATGAAACGTGAGCCGATAAACAGTCCTACGAACCGTATCGGACATGAAATACGGTTTTCCCTCGTCATGAAGCTCAACCTCAAACTACTCTTTCGTAGGCTGGAGCTTTTTCTGGTCCTTGATCTGATTCTGTGCCTGGCGTCTGCAGCAGGTCTGATTGTGCGCACCGAACAGACCGCGGCAGCGGCGGCCGAAATGCTTAATCAAACGGGGCTGCCTGCTCCGGAGGCGCAAGACTGGCTTACACTCACCGGATTAAGCGTTTCGCTGCCGACGGAAGGGCCGAAAGGGTTTCAAATACCCACACCCTTCCGCACCCACTTTTCCAGGCAGACTGTCTCCGGTGTTAGGAGTATTGCCCTGCCGGATTCGGAAGACTTGACCCTTTGGCAACAATTAGAGGGTGTCACCTACAATGTGACGCCAGATGACAGCAAAGGTTCTTATCGTATTTCCGTCAATCCTTTGGAGACCCTACGGATATTTGTAGGGTTGTTTGCTGTTGTCTTGATTCTGGAGCTTATCATGCTGTTTGGCAGCTTTTTCTCAGGTGCAAGAATGATCCGAAAAACCCTCCGACCCATTGAAGAATTGGCTGAAACGGCGCAAAACCTAACTACCGACGGCGTCTTTTCACCGGAGCAGCTGGAAGTTCTGGCAGGTAAGCTTGACAACATCAATGCCGCAAAGCTGGATACGCGAATTTCAGTGGGTGATACGCAAAACGAACTGAAAACCCTCGCCTCGGCCATTAACGGGATGCTGGACCGCATCAACGAATCCTACCGATCCCAGGTGCGCTTTGTGTCGGATGCCTCCCATGAGCTAAGGACGCCGATTTCCGTCATCCAGGGGTATGCCAATCTGCTGGATAGGTGGGGAAAGAATGATCAACAGACTTTGCAGGAATCTATTGATGCCATCAAAGATGAAACAGCGAATATGAAGGGCTTGGTGGAACAGCTTTTGTTTCTGGCGCGAGGCGACAACAACACCATGGCTCTGCAAATAGAGCGCTTTGAACTGTCCGTCCTGGCCATAGAAGTGCTGCGGGAAACGCAGATGATCGACGGTGGGCACGAATACGATTCGTATGTTGCACCCGTTTTCATTATGGCGGATAAAAGCCTTATCAAACAGGCGACGCGGATCCTGATTGACAATGCCATGAAATACTCACCCTCGGGTAAACGGATCAATATTTCTGTTTCCGGTGCGGACGGTTATGCCCGGTTGACCGTGCAAGATGAAGGGATCGGTATCGCACCCGAGGCGGTTCCTCAGATTTTTGACCGGTTCTTCCGCGCCGACGAATCCCGCGCCAGAGCCACGGGCGGAACGGGGCTGGGTTTATCCATTGCCAAGTGGATCACGGAGCGACATGGCGGGCACATGGAAGTTTTGAGCAGGCAGGATATCGGCACCAGAATTTCCATCATGCTCCCCTCTGCGCCCGAGGACTAATGGTTTCCAGACTTCGGCTTTTCTCTTCCTACTAAGTTCTCTTTCGCCTTAACCATTGCCACGATAACTTCATTTACAGGAACAGGCGAACCCCATTTATGGGCCAAGTCAACGACGGCTCCGTTTAAAGAATCAATTTCCGTGCGACGACCGCTCCGTATATCCTGCAGCATCGAAGAATGGTGAGCCGAAGTGGGTGGGACTAAGTGATCGTAAAAATCTGACAAGTAGCTTTGAGCGTCAGGCCAAAAGGTTGGTACATTTCTGACTCTGAGCAAATCGAAGATCTCTCCAATCATCTTATTCATGAGTTCTCGTGTCACAGGCTCCTCGGCTAACTTCCCATAACTTACCTCAAAGATGGCTCCTAAGGCATTCAGAGCCGAATTATAGATGATCTTTCCCCAAATAAATTTCATAATTTCTGAAGACGCTTTCGTGGGAATGAGTGCTTGGCGAAAAATCTCAGCAAACTCCTCTAGTAACTCAGGCTTGATGAGATTCTTGGGGGATCCGATCATCACATCATCTGCAATAACAGTCACCTTGGATTCCCCAGACGCTAAGGTCTCCGCCCCAAAAATAACCCGACCTACAACAATCTTAGCCTCGGAAATCGCTTTGGCAGCAGCCTCATAATTTCCATAGCCGTTTTGGAGGAGAAAGACGTAGGTGTTATCTCCTACCAATGGGGCAAGTTGTTGGGCAATCTCTTCCGTAGCGAATGATTTTACGGTGACAATGATCATCTCAAATTTATCATTCGAAAGTTCAGAGATATCGGAGACCACCTTAAAGAGCTTCGTCGAGTGTTCTCCCCAAATTCCGGTAACTTTTACCCCCTCATTATTTATCTTGTCTATGCTTGCCGGTCTGCTTAGTCCCGTCACCTCGTGACCGGCTAAACTTAAAAAGCAAGAATAAACGGTTCCCAATGCCCCCAAGCCAATCACTAGTGTTTTCATTTCTTTTCTCCGTTCCTTCTGCCATTTTTATTTTCTACGCAGATATTGGTGATTATAAATTCTTGGTAGGGGCATCTTGGTAAGGCCTTCATGACCGAAAGCTGTAACCATCATTTAAAAGACATCAATTTTTCAAAATGCCTGATCGGTATCCATCGTCTCGAGTTGCGGTGAAATCAGCCAATACCCTTGTGAAGTAGTTTTGCCTGAATAGATTATCGTTATAAAGCGCAGTCGCGTAGTCGAGACGCTTCAAACTATTTATACTCCCTAATATTTTTGTTCCATATCCAAGCTTAAAAAAGCTTTAACGATTTGCGGATCGAATTGGGTACCGGCATTATTCATAATTTCTTCTATAGCCACTTCACGACTTGAACTTTTTCTATAGGAGCGGTCAGTTGTCATAGCATCATAGGTATCCGCTACAGCAATAATCCTGGCAATAAAAGCAATTCCTTCACCCTGCAAACCATTAGGGTAACCGCTTCCATCAAAACGTTCGTGGTGAGAAACAACCCCTGGGATAATATCTTTAAAATCCCTGATATGATTCAGAACTTCCTGACCATAGATCGTATGTTTCTTTATTTCGCAAAATTCAAGATCGTTTAACCGCCCGTTCTTTAATAGTACATTATCCCTAATGCCTATCTTGCCAATATCATGGAGTATTGCTGCAAGCCTGAGATTTTCCAATTCCAATTCCGATAATCCTAATTCATTGCCCAAAGCTATACTATACTTCATAACCCTTCTGGCATGACCACCGGTATAAGGATCTCTTTTTTCAATAGTCTCGGCGAGGGTGTAAACAGTCTTATGGAATGTATCCTTTAGGCTCTCGTATAACCGGGCGTTTTCAATGAAGTAAGCAGCTTGCAAGGCCAAAACAGCTAAAATTTTTAAGTCTGCGGCTTTATAATTGGCAGGTTTAGCGCTGCTTAAGAAAAGAATCCCTTTAACCTGACCCTTCATTTTTAAGGGAGTATACATTAATGAACTAATATCTAGACCCTCCTTAACAAACTTGGGGGCCTTGGTTAGGTCGTTAATGATATCCGCTTTCCCTGCAGCAAATATAGTATCAAGAATTCCATAGAACTTATAAGTTAGCTTGGGATCTAACGCTTCTCCTAGGGAAGCCAGTTCTTCCCACACATGTTCTTCTTCATTCATGATCATTAAATAAATATTATCCGCCTTAATTAACCTTTTGACTTCGTCAATAACCAGTCGGGCTACTTGTACAGGATTAAGATTAGCAGACAATTTTTCTGTAATGTCATAAAGTACGGTAATCTCCTTGTATTTTTCCAGGGTTTCAGCTCCAAGGGCCCTTTTCTCATCCTCTTGGCACGCCAAATAAGATAGCAATGACGCTATAGCAGAGGCTTGTTTTCCCCCCCTAAAAAAGCCAATCACTCTGTTCTGGAGTTTTATGGGATAATCAAAGGCCGTCCTATTCTGATTGTTCTCTCCAATTAATACTTTTCCTTCAGAGTCAATAATGCTATAAGGGTCTTCACTTAAGAGCTGAATAATTGACTGTACCTCTTTTCTTTTGAGCAAACGTTTTAAATTGCGCATGCAATTCTCCTCATACTAGTATTTTAGACCCAAAACATACCTGGCCTTTTCGATGATCTCGTCAGGATTAAAAGGTTTGGTCATATAAATATCAGCCCCAACTTCACTGCCTTTATCTTTATCAAATTCCTGCCCTTTTGCCGTAAGCATTATAATGTACACATCAGGGATATGTAATACTTTTTTCACTTTGTAACAAACTTCAAAACCATTTAATTTTGGCATCATTACATCCAGAAGTACCAGTTCGGGTTTTTCTTCAATAATTATATCAAGGGCATCCATCCCATTATCTGCTGTTAACAGCTCCACTCCTTCATCTTCCAGTTCCTCCAAGGTTTGTTCCAATAAAATCCTGATATGCGGCTCATCATCCACAATTAATATCTTTGGCATGCCTTCCCCTCCATATCTTAGTCAAAGAAGTGTCTGGATTATCTATTTACTTAATCCATTTACTTAATCCATTTACTTAATCTATTTACTTAATCTATTTGCAAATCAGCATTGACTTCGTCACCGGTAAACAAAAACAATACGTTTTCCAATCCCTTTTCCAAACGAAGCGTTTTTACCATATCATGTTGTTTTGAAAATAATGTATCTACAATAATTAAATCCGGCTTCTCCTCCAGAGCCTTTTTCAGACAGTCTTCATTATTACTGGCGCAGACTACCACATATCCCCTTGCTTCCAGAACATCCACCAGTGTTGTTAAGGTAGATTTTTCTTCATCAACTATCAGTACTTTTTTCCTGGAGACACCGTTGGTAATGAGCACTTCAATCTCTTTTAAGAGATTATCAGTGTTAATAGGTTTAGTGAAGTATTTGTCAATACCAATCCGGTAGCCTCTCTCTTGATCTTCAATGATCGATAAGATAACAATTGGGATGTTCATTGTCTCGGGATCATTTTTTAGTACTGCGGCTACATCAAAACCATTCATCCCAGGCATCCTCACATCCAGAAGACTTAAATCCGGCTTACTTTGCTTAACTTTATTAATGGCTTTAATACCGTCAACCGCTTCAGTTACCACATACCCGGCCGTCTCCAGTTCCTGCCTTAGAAGTATGCGGATATTGGCGTCGTCATCAACCACCAGGACGTTTTTCTGTTCTTTGGTCTGAGTATGCAAATTGGTGACAACCTGTTCTGTCAATTGTTTAACCAGCCTATCTACATCAACCTTATTAATGTGGTCTCCCTTAACTTGTAAGATGGGTATAGTAAAGTGGAAAGCGCTGCCTTTGCCAATTTCACTCTCCGCCCAAATACGACCGCCGTGCAGCTCAATTATTTGCTTACAAATAGGCAACCCAAGACCGGTACCCTGTGGCTTATCGGTTAGGGTATCGCCAACTTGCTTGAATTTATCAAAAACCCTGTTCAGATCTTCATGGGCAATCCCAATACCCGTGTCTATCACGCTAACTATGATTTCCTTTCCTGCAACCCTTGCCTGGCAAGTAATTGAACCCTGCTCGGTAAATTTTACCGCATTAGACATAAGGTTAATAACTGTTTGGATTAATCTGTCCTGATCTCCCTGGATTAGCGGTAACTCTTCCAGGTCTTTCTTAAGTTCCAGACCTTTTTGTTCGAACAGGGAAGATGTGGCCGCAATTGCTCTTTCAATTACCTCCTCAAAGGAAATGGGTTCCATCTTCCACTCTATTTTCCCTGCCTCCATTTTCGAGATATCCAGCACGTCATTTATCAGATTAGTTAGCCGCTGGCTTTCGGAAATGATTATTTCTATATTATCCCCGATCTGTTTAATGGTGCGGTTTATTTTTTTGTCGTCTGTCTTGATCTGAGGAAAGACTGCATCCTCAAGCCTTTTCTTGATATTAATTGAAAAACCAAGCACCGATGTTAGCGGCGTCCTTAACTCATGCGAAACAGTGGACAAAAAATCGGACTTCAGGTGATCCAGCTCCTGCAGACGCTTGTTCTCTTCCAGAGATATTTTTGCCTCATATTTGACATGAACTATACACCCTCCGGGCTGGTTTTCGCCGTTAAACACAGCAATAGCCCTGTCACGGCATGTTTCATAACCGCAGGCGCCACAGTTGAGTTCATCTTCCGGAGTATGTTTGCCATCGCATTCCAATATGTATCTAAATACCGCTGGAGAGGGTTCCTTTTTATGATATTCCATGTTATTCCATTTCCTGGTAAATTTGTTTTCTCGGATTAGCTGCTCCACTATTTCGAACCAATGTTCAAATTCAGGTGCTGCGGCGGTGTTTTTAACTGAAATGGAGTATCCTTTGTACTCTTTTGATTCTTGCTGTAGTTTGGTAAATCTTTTTTCCGTATAGTCAGAGATTATCCGCCGGTTTTCCCAGAAATCACCTTCCACGCCCAGGCTTTTACCCACAATGCAGCCGTCACAATACAATATGTCGATCAACAGGGGATAATCCGCCAGACTCCCACCCCTTGTCTTGAGGTTGTCCATTCGTTTCAGGAAATCGGTGCTCTCATCTTCACCCTCGATAATCAGATAGTCTTTGCTTAATATATTGAAGTCGCTCTTATTAGTAAATTGTTCCAAGGTCTTGGTTAGTCCTCCGGATACAGGAAAACCTGCTCCATATAAAGCCTGGATACCGTCGAATTCTGATTCCTCAAGGGTAGAAGGAGTACTGCCGTGTTTATCTATCAATTCGATAAGCTCTTCAAAAGTTATTTTTTGCTCATATAATCCCAATTCCGGGTCCAATAGTTCGGATTTTTTGGCCATACATGGGCTGGCGCCAACGATACTAACCTGACTGTGGTTCCAGTGCTTAACCAGCACTGCCTGCGCAGCCAGAGGGCTCATGATCGGTGCAAATTCAGCCAATAGTGCCGGGGTATGCTTTTCCACAAAATTCATTAGTGAAGCGCAAGGACTGGTTATTACATGCGTATTCTCTCTGCCTTTTACCTTGAGCAAGTCAGTTATATAGTTCTGGTATACCTTTGTAACAATATCGGCTCCAAAACCGGCTTCATACACTTGGGAAAAACCCAGTTTCCTTAATGCGGCGCAGAACTGTTCAGGTGAACAGCCGTACCTCTTGCGGGCAACAATCACATATGAGGGGGCAAGAATAAGTGCTGCTTTACCCTTTTTTAAAATTTTCTCGACAGCATCCAACCCCGTTTGGTATTTTTTTACACCCCTGCTGCAAGCCCTTAGACAGGCCCCGCAGTTTATGCAGCTTTCTTTTATTATTTGGGATTTACCATCCTTGATCATAATTGATTTGGTTCTGCAAACCCTAAGACAGGCAGAACATGCCTGACATCTTTCCTTATCTGTATAGACAATTCCATTTAACATGGTCGAATACCCCCTGCGTCCCTATTTGCTCATACAATTTAGCAAACTAGTAACCATTTGTTCAATATTCTACAAATTTCTCAAAAATTCCTCCTAAATAAATTTCACTTGCAGAAAAAATAAAAACCCATCTAACTGATGCCGGTGTCAAGCATCCTTTAACCAAAAAGGGTTCTTGCCTAAACTTGGCAAGAACCCTTTTTGGAATTAAAGAATTTGTGGCTGAAAAAGTAAGCAAGGACATTAACTCTGACAGGTTATTATTTATTATACGATTGTTCCTTTTCCCGTAGGGATTCCAAACCCAAAAACTGATTATACTCATTAAAACAAATCATTTTATCCATGAATCCACTTGTAGTTCCCTTGAGCATAAGTTCTTCCAGAACACCTCTGACGGCGAAAGCCGATGCATAGAGTGTAGATAATGCATAGGCAACAGCATTATAACCAAACTCCTGCAACTCCTTTGCCGGGAAAAAAGGAGTTTTACCCCCTTCAATCTGGATAGCCAAAGTAGGCGCGTCAACCTCGCGGTTAATTCTAATCATTTCTTCTTTTGAGGTTGGGGCTTCCACATAGATTAAATCCGCCCCAGCTTCCCTGTACCTGTCGCCCCGCTCTATGGCTTCATCGATACCCATTACTCCCAAAGCGTCAGTTCGGGCACAAACGACAAAATCAGGATCTACCCGAGCATCAACAGCCGCCTTTATTTTGGAGATCATTTCATCGGTTTCAATTACCTGTTTACCCTCCATGTGTCCACAGCGCTTTGGAAATAGCTGATCCTCGATAAACATTCCGGCCGCCCCGGCTTTTTCAAATTCCCGTACCGTTCTCATCACGTTAATGACCCCGCCGTGACCGGTATCCCCGTCTACAAAAAGGGGAAGGTCTGCGG
>JBAQLX010000363.1:0-1664 GCA_049302315.1 Desulfosporosinus sp. | reverse complement strand
ATATAGTTTAGGATTCTTTTATGATAGCACCACTGCAACACTAAACGGAACCCGCTTAATGAGGTTTGAATTATACGAAGATGGGGAATTAATGCCAGAAGACACGTCAGCTTATGTTTATGGGACTGTTTATCAAAATGACCTCAATTACTTAGAAAATATTCATACTTATGGTCTCTTCACGAATTACACATTAAATTCTCATAAAACATACCAACTGATTATTAAAACAGCACCTGAATTAGTTGATGATGTCATACTTGATTATGTTATATTTGAAAAAGTGGCTTTTAATGCCGTAGTTAACGGGAATCCAATCGCCCCACGAATGGGAATGAGAGAAATAGATACGGAAGGAAAAAATTATATTGGAGGTCCCGAAAACCTTGAAGAATATGGTACTCGACTACAAATCGAACAGATCACGGGTTCATTAAATGAGACTATAACTCCAGGAACATCTATTGAAAGAGGATGGACCTATAACACTCCATTTAAAACTGTGATTGGGGCCTATCCAAACATAATAGATGGGAATAATCAGTTAAATGTTCATTGGTCGGACTGGTGGCCTGTTTATGATCAAGTTCAAATTAAAATAAAAAATATAAGTAGTTCAAATTGGACTAAGACAGTCACTGATGAAAGTCTTTGGAACTGGCATAACATGAGAATTTTAGTTGTAGGCTATATTTAAAGAGATTCAATAGTACCATTCTCATAGTAAAGTGTGTTTACCCCATAATAATCTGTTTTTAGAAGTTTTTTATACTCATTCAAATCAGTGCCATAAAACCTAACAGTTTTATTTAAAGCAGGATTGTAAACTTTACCTTCCCAAAGTAAAAACGTATGTCCATAACTGCCTTTAGGGGTTTGTGCAAATTTACCATTTTGAAGATTACGGGCACGTATGGTTTGAATGTTAGTGGATCCTTTGCTTTCTAAATATTCTTTAAATGCCAGCGCTCTTTCATCACAGTCTCCCCCATACTTCCAGAAATCTTCGACTGAAACATACTCTTTATGGTAAATATGGGGTTGGTTGCATATTTTCTCAAAATAAGAATATGTTCCCGGATTCTGAGGAAATGCGGTGCTCGTGGTGATGTAAAATCCAGCGTATCCACTCATAAGAACTAATATTACAACAATTAAAGGCCACCTGTATTTTTTTATATTATCTTTCATCCCCACATCACCCACTAATAATATACATTATCTTTCATTATTATTAACTTTTTACTTTCACACCCATTATGATACCTGTGTGATCTCGAGATCCAATACCATTTAGGAGGAATATAAAAAATGCCAACAATACTAATAAACGTTCCCGGCGGAGGTAATGAAATAGTAACCGGGATTGAATTTGAAGATGCAGACGAAAACACCAGACGAGCATCAGACACAATCTTATACGTTAAATCAGGAACCAATTACATCCCATTAGTTGGTGATGCTGATGGCGGTCTTACCGTGGCTGTTAAGGACGCAAACGGCAAACTTCCAGGAGAAGAGGGTTATGAAATCCCATCTGGTAGCCCCACCGACCCGGTGAACGTTGCTGGAGCAAGTAAGATAATAAGCCCCACTATAACCGTGGATACCGCTGCTTATGCTGCCGGTGAATGTGTTGGCGGTAAACTAACCCTAACCAGTGC
>JBAQLX010000362.1:0-2498 GCA_049302315.1 Desulfosporosinus sp. | reverse complement strand
GCGTTAACCCCATGGATATATTCCTCAAAATCAGTGGCATATCCTTGTTTACGTACCTGTTGAAGCTCTACCAAATATTCATCAACATCATCAATTGTGTTTTCAGTAAACTTTGGTAATTTCCTCTCCATAATTATCTTCTTTTGAGGAACCACTGTAGTTTCCCCTCCTTGGCATCCCCCGCAGCTAAACGCAAATGGTTTAGCCGATATTCTAGTTCTTTAACTTTCCGTTGAATTTCCGTCCACCTGTGGTTTAGTTCAAGCAAAAGCTTGTCTGTATCCCTGAAGGCCTTCGCGTTAAGGAGAATAACCAAGCATTTGCCTATATTGGGGAGCAAAAACAGGGGATACAAGGGTTCTCTTAAGGCGGTTGCCGGAAAGGATTCTGATTGATGGAAAATCAAACTTAAAACATATTCTCCTGCTGGCTAAAGATAAAGGAGTTCCTGTTGAGGAGTATCCTGAACTTACGTATTCGTGCTGCGGAATTGTGAAACAGATATGATGAGCAATTCAATGTTATTTGCCAGTGATCTCGAGGTGACCAACCACCACTCTTATATTTTGAATACCTGCTGCCAGAAAACTACTAATCGCCTTTTCAATAACCGTGGTCTCCCCCAAGGGCAATAAAGGTTTAAATGCTCCCATCCGGGACGAATAGCCCGCGGCTAAAACCAGCGCTGCTATTTTATGCACATCTCTAATCAACCGCACTCCCCTCCATATTTTTTTATGACAACGATTTGCTCCCGAGTATTTCATTTATTTGTACGGCAACTTGCATGACATCCATTGCAGCCCCGCTGATCTTATCTCCGTTAAATGCGTGGCTAAAATCCACCATCCACAATGCTGCCACTGGTCGTCCCAACTGACAAGTTTTATTCAATGCTGACTCGGTAATACGGGGGGGGCGAATTACCGCCCCCCTAAAAATTATTTTCCCTCACTACTGCAGCCGCAGAATTCCGATTTTTCCTTTTCCTTTTTTTCTTTAAGTGCGCGCCATATTTTCTCATAACTCATGGGCAGACTTTGTATCTGTACTCCAATGGCATCAAAAATGGCGTTGGATATACAACCAAGCGTCGGAGTAGTAGCTCCCTCTCCAACCTCTTTTACTCCCCAGGGGGCATTAGGGTCCACAGTATCGACCAGTTCCGAAGCTACCACCGGAGGCATATCCAGTGCCGTAGGCAATCTGTATTCACTAAGGTTTCCGTTTAATAGCTTGCCATTCTTATCAAAAAGAACTTCTTCCCAAATGGATTCACCAATACCCATATAAAAGGCGCCATGTACCTGCCCGTGCAACAATGCCGGGTTTATTACCATCCCGCAGTCATGAACATCCCAGGCCCCAAGGACTTGGATTTCTCCAGTTTCCTCATCGATCTCAACCTCTGCAACCTGAGTGGCGCAACTATAAGCCGGTGAAGTCCCCACTGCAGAACCTTTATGAGGTCCCCCAAGCTTTGGCGGCTTATACGAACCACGCCCTATGAGCTGGCCGTCATTTACAAAATATGTCCTTGCTACCTCGGCAAAGGTTTTTGTTACTTCAGGATTCTCCTTAACGAACACAATCCCTTCCCTGCTGTCCAGTTCTTCTGGCTTAACTTCCATCATGCCGGCAGCAGTCTCCAGGATCAGCTTTTTAACTTCGTCTCCCGCTCGTTTAACGGCCCAGCCGCTCATCAAGGTCTGCCTGCTGGCGTAGGCGCCAAAGTCATGGGCAGCCAGGTCAGTATCCGCAGCCACGATTTTCATATTCTCATAGCGGTAGCCCATGGCCTCGGCTGCCATTTGAGAAAGTACCGTATCGCTGCCCTGTCCTATTTCAACAGCTCCGACGTAAAGAATAGCTGAAGTGCCGTCATCTGTTACCTTAATCATAGCCACCGAGTGTGGCAGGTCGGTCCGGTAGATGGCATAACCGGCTCCCGAAACAAAACCGCCATTACCAACCCCTATACCCCGACCCCAAGGCAACTTGCCCTTTTTCTCCTGCCAGCCCGAAATATCCCGGGCTTTTTCCAGGGCTTCCACCAAGCCATATGAATCCACATTATAACCGTTTACTGTTACCGTGCCAGGACGGCGGGCATTGATCAAGCGTATCTCTATAGGATCAATCCCCAGCTCTTTGGCTATATTATCCAGATGGCTCTCAAAGGCATACCTAGGCTGCGGCTGCCCATGACCGCGCTGGGCACCGTTGGGAGGAAGATTGGTAACAACCCTCAGCATATCAAATTTATAATTTTCAAAATCGTACAGAACGGTAAGCAAAGATCCGGCATAATAAGCGGAAGCAACTCCGAGACCGGTATAAGCCCCGCCTTCCATGACAAAATTGCAATGCACACCCAATAATTTACCTTCTCTGGTTACTCCGCTTGTAATTTCCATATTTATTGGATGACGGCCACGGTTATTAAGGAACATATCTTCCCTGTCAAAAAACATTTTTACCGGACGGCCTGTTTTTTG
>JBAQLX010000361.1:0-6319 GCA_049302315.1 Desulfosporosinus sp. | reverse complement strand
TAGGGCTTGCTTAACGGCAGTCCCCTTCAATTTTAAAGTAAAATTCACTAAACTTTATCTAGATTTTTACTCAAATAAAACCTCCTTAAAAAATCGTATAAAAGAAGCCGGAGCCTCTTTTCAAGATTCAACACCAGGAGGTTCAATATAATTGCTGATTCACCTGTTTCCTTAAGCTTTGCCATGATACAATCCATCGTGAACTTCCGTTTCCCAGTTCCAAATTTGCCTTCCACTTCATTTCGTTCTCTGGAGTCTTGGTAGGCTAGTTTCTTTGCTTCCTTTTTCTCGTCTTCTGAAGATCTCCCAAGCTTCGGACCACTCAACCGTATTCCTCTTGTTTTGCAATAGTCTCGGTTTCCCTTGGTTCGATATATTTTATCCGCAAGCACTGCCTCCGGATAAAAACCATTTTTCTCTTTATACCGTTCGAGGGAATCAATCAGGGTATTCCCTTCATTGTACGCATCCCATTCCAACTTCTCACAGAATACGAATCCATCCACTACACTTACTGATAACTTGGCTCCAAACTCAACTGATGCTGATGCCTTACCCCGGACAATCGGTCTCACATGTGGCTGGCTGATACTCACAATCCGGTCTTCCTTGCGATATTGCCGATATTCATACATTTCAAGCTGTTGCCGGTATAGTTCCTGTATCACCAATAGATTCTTGTACTGCTGCCGGCTTAATAATTCCAACCCATTTCTCTCTGCCAATGTCTCAATGATTTTCATATCTCTTCGAACATATCTTAAAAGTTTACCTCTCATCTTGCGAATTGCTTCTGGTTTCGGCTTCCGTTGTTTTGTAAATGCGAGATAGCTTTCGTGAGCCTTTTGCCGGTACGTTCGGGATTTCTTCCTCTTTCCTTGTTCAGGCTTATGCAGTACATCAATGATTTCTTCCAACTTTTCACGTGCATCATTCAATAATCTTGTATCTGTCGGATATTGTATGTCAGCCGGAGTACAGGTTGCATCGAGTATCATCTTGCCGGATTTTCTGCAATTCGGTCCCTCTTCATCCTGTACACCAGATCCACCACCAGAGGATAGGAAATTGCCTTCATCATCTTTCTTATCTGATTTTGCTACCAATGCTATCCTTTCATTCACTTCGTTCAATATATCTGCATTGAAACGCTTACGAAAATGCGTTATCAGTGAAGATGCAAATGGTTGACCTTCGCGAAACCTGGGGTATCCTAAAAAATATTGAAGGTAAGGATTTTCGGCAATTTGATTCACTGTTTCTTCGTCAGAAACTCCAAGTTTCGTTTTGATAATCAGTGTTCCCAGTGCTACTCTCACCGAAAATGCCTGTTCTCCTGTGTGGGACGGCTTGAAATTGCTCCTATACTTGTCTTCAAAGTCCCACCACGGAATGATGCTGGCTAATTTGACCCAGCGATTCTCTTTGTTAAGTTTACCTCCAAACGGTATGAAAAAGTCATCTGGAATTATTGTTTGTTTTTCGTTACTTTTATACATTTCTGGTTCTCCTAAGTGCACGCTTTTTCTTGCGAAATTATTACTTTTTATGCATTTATTGTATCACAAATATGCCAGTAAGTCCAGTATTTGTGCGGCTTACAACCCCGTTAAGCAAAACCTAAGTACGCCAAGTACTTTTACTTTATGCTTTTTAATCTTGTCTTCGTAGCTTCCCATTCCAGTTTCTTGTACAGCAAGTTTTGCGCATTGCATTGCGTTTTCATCTTTATAAGCTTCCCATCCAATGGCTAAACAAATTTCATCTATCTGTTCTTGGTTATAGTTTTCAACCTCTCTTTGTGCTGCGTATGCTTTATCCAACAAAGAACTAATGCAACTTTTATTTTCTTTATCCATAATTGAGCCTCCAAATTAATTCTCTTATTTTATCGTTTTCGATATTATTGATTGTTTTTATCACCAAACCGTTTAACTTGATCTCAAACTATATACTGTTAAAGCTTTATTGTGAGCCCAAGAAATGTTGATGGAGTGATATATAAAATATGATTATAGCTTATACTCTAATTTCACCTTTTCACCAATAGTACTTGATAATTTTATGGCCTCTATTATTGATACCACTTTATAACCATCCTCAAAAGTAGCTCCATAAGGTTCCACATTTTTATTATTTGCTACACAATCGAGAAAATGTGCTATCTCATTAATATGCGCGTGTTCCCATCCTATCCCATGCCCACGTGGCCACCAAACGTCCATAAATGGGTGATCCTTATCCACTTGTGTAACATTTACCTTTGTAAAGCCGGTTACTTGTTTAACCGTATTTTCTTTCAAGAAAACGTTCAAAATGTTCGGATCCTCCATATCAAAACTAATAGACCCTTTTGAACATCCAATTTCAAATGCTAACTGATTCTTCCTGCCTGCCGAAACAACAGAGCTCTTAATTATTCCAGTGGCATCATTGTCATATTCAATCAACGCAAGCATTTCTTCCTCTTGGTCTACATTTTTTGGTCCTGTCTGAGATTGGCGTATTTTATTATGCGTTTTTGTTAGCCCATTTACGCTTACAATTTCTCCTACCAGATGACGCGACATATCTATTATATGTGAACCGATGCCATGAGAAACACCCGATGATTTGGAACCATAAGCATACCACAAGCGTTCAAAAGGTATATCATCGTATGCACCACTATCCTGATTATATACTCCGTTAAAATTATAAACCCTGCCCATAACGCCACTTTTTATCAATTGATAAGCAAGCCGGACAGCTGGGACAAACCTATAATTAAAACCGCACATCGTTTTTAATGCGGAAGTTTTTGCAGCAATATACATTTCTCTTGCATCTTCAACAGATGTCGCAAGTGGTTTCTCACATATCACATTTTTACCATTTCTGAGTGCACTTAATGATATTTCTTTATGCAGCAAATCAGATGCACACACATCAACTATCTGTACGTCCTCATCGCATACTAATTCTTTATATCCAACTATTGCCTTTGAAAAACCATACCTACGCGCTGCTTCTTCTGCTTCCTCAATCGTAGCTGCCCCTAGTACAATTTTTCTAGGCAAAATATTCATATTATTGTATATATATGGTATCGTATTATAAGCATTTGCATGTGCTTTGGCCATGAATCCTCCACCTACAAGGCCGATGCCCAAAATCTTATTATCTTGTTTGTTCATTTAAGTAATCCTCCATTATAAAACTATTTATCATTTCCTTATTTATTAAAATAATTTGATTACCATTTATTTGAGTGTTTACCACCATTTTATTAATTCAGTAACTCTATTTCTAAGCTTTACAAACTCTGGATCTGCAATATTTCTTGGTCTAGGCATGTTATTTAAAATTTCTTCCTTTATTTTGGTTGGTCTGTTAGTAAGTACAAGAATACGTTGCCCAAGGTAGACAGCTTCTTCAATATTGTGGGTAATAAATATCACTGTCGTTTTTGTTCGCTGCCATAACGCTACAAGCTCATCTTCAAGTTTATATCTAAGCTCCAAGTCCAATTGTCCATACGGTTCGTCCATGAGCAAAAGAGTGGGATTAGTTGCAAAAGAACGTGCAATCACTACCCTTTGCAGCATGCTGATCGAAAGCTGATTTGGATATGAATTTTTAAACTTTTCTAAATTAACCAGCCTAATGAACTCGTTTGCTCTTTGATCCGCAATTTCTTTTGGTGTTTTCTTTATTTTTAAACCAAATCTAACATTTTCATCAACTGTAAGCCATGGCATAGTTGAAGGTTCTTGAAAAATATAAGAGATGTTATGCTTTTTTAAGTCCACAGGTTCATCGTTTATCAATATCTCACCTTTTGTTATATCGTACAGTTTTGTAAGACTATTCAAGAATGTCGTCTTGCCACATCCAGTAGGACCAACAATACAGAGAAATTCACTTTGTTTTACGTTGAATGAAACACTATCAAGTACTAAATTATCACCAAACCTTTTGGTAAGATTACTAACTGTTACAAGAATCTTATCGTCGGCTCTGCCATTACCCTCAGTATCTAATGTATCACTTGTATCTAAATATTTATTTTCTACACTCATGAAACTATCTCCCTATAATGTTTTATCAACAACATCAGTAATTTCTTTCCGTAAAGACAGAAACTCCTTTGCGGTATAATCCCTGGGCCTTGGCCAATCAATTAAATACTCTTTCTTTACATTTGAAGGACAATTGCTTAGTACAACTATTCTATCTGCAAGGTATAAAGCTTCCTCGATATTGTTGGTAACAAATACTACTGTTCGTTTATCCGCTTTATGTATGCGGGAAATCTCTTCCTCCATCATATATCTTGTTTGAGCATCAAGAGCACCAAATGGTTCGTCCATAAATAATACTGATGAATCATTACAATATGCCCTTGCTATACCTACTCTTTGTCGCATACCGCCTGAAAGAGCATTAGGATACGCCTTTTCAAATCCTTGTAAACCTACGAGATCGATAAGTGATTGTGCTTTTTTTTGCCTTTCTGCCTTCTTTACACCGAGTGCTTTTGGGCCAAACTCAACATTACCCATAACAGTCAGCCACGGAAATAACGAAACAGATTGATAAACAACTCCACGTTCTGGCCCCGGGCCTTTTATTTCATTGCCTTTATGAAATACATGTCCTTGTGTCGGCAGTTCAAGACCGGCCATAATATTTATTAGAGTGGTTTTACCACATTCGCCAGGACCAAATAATACAACAAACTCATTTTCATAAATATTTAGACTGAGATTTTCAATTACTTTAAATGTCTCATTCTTACCTTCAAATTCTTTTGATATATTTTTACATTCAAATATAGCATCCTGTCTCATGTTTTCCTTACATTCCATGCAAGCAATCTCCCTTCCGCCATTCTCATTATTGTAGCCATTAGATACCCCATAACTGCTATAGCCACCATTCCTGCAAGAATTTGAACAGTATTTGCTGTCTCTTGTCCGGCGGTTATCATCCAGCCTACTCCCTCTGAGGACTTTATCATCTCTGCAGCAATAACTGACATCCAACTTGCAGAAAGCGCAGTTTGCATACCAGCAAATATGTTAGGTACACAAGATGGAAGTATTACTTTTGAGAAAATCTGGCTGTCCTTAGCACCTAGCATTTTTGCGGCGCCAACCAAAATAGGATCGGTCTGTTTTACCCCAGCAAAAGAATTAAGTGTAAGTATTACAAATGTACTAATAAATATA
Source organism: Desulfosporosinus sp. (assembly GCA_049302315.1). GTDB lineage: Bacteria > Bacillota > Desulfitobacteriia > Desulfitobacteriales > Desulfitobacteriaceae > Desulfosporosinus. Next base: position 1,106 of record JBAQLX010000361.1, on the reverse strand, counting down.
ATGAAATACTTTGATAACTCACCGACCCCAAACCATAGTATCGAAAGCGGAATCCATGCAATGGTAGGGATTGGCCGAAGCATCTCAAATATCGGCTTGAATATTGCGCTAAAAATTTTAGAGACTCCCATTGCTATGCCCGCAGTAGTCCCCAATACAATTCCCAGCATATAACCTACCATGACTCTTCTGAGACTGACTAAGGCATGAATTTGAATGGGATATTTACCAACAGGTTTATAAATTGATTTAAAGAAAAACTTTAAAACTTCAATAGGAGCCGGAATTAATTTCCCTATATCGGTTGATATTACTAATACCTGCCATAAAATAAGAAACCCTATAATCGCAGTAAATCCCCAAAAAATTGCTCTAAATCTTTCTCCACTTTTCGATATAATCTTATCACTCAATTTCGCCTCCCTCCCCTCACAAGATTATTTTCAATTTTCTGTAATATAAAAGCAAGTAAAGCGCCTACGGCACCTATTGTGAGCATACCCACAATTATAATGTCGGTACGCGCTACTGTTCTTCCTAATTGAATCATATATCCCAGTCCCCTTGTAGATGCAAGCATCTCGGCCGCTACGAGAGTTACCCATGAATTTCCTAATGATACCCGTATGCCTGTAAATACATTTGGCAATGCAGTCGGAATTGCTATTTTCCTAAGCAATTCAAAATTGTTTGCCCCAAAAGTCTGTCCAACCCATAAATGTACCTGACTGGTTTGTTTTATTCCCGTATATGAATTCACGACGCATGGAATAAAAGAAGATACAAATATTACGGAAGCTTTTGCCATTGTACCTATACCAACAAGAAGAATCATTACAGGAATCCATGCTAAAGGTGGAATAGGACGTAATAAATCAAATAATGGTCTTGCGATCAGATCTACCTTTTTATACCAAGCCATTGCAATACCAAGAGGCACACCAATAACAACCCCCAACATAAAGCCGCTTAATGCCACGGACAGGCTAGCCGCCAAATTTTCAAAAAGCGTTGCTCCGTCAGGAACAGTGCTTGTTAGTTTTTTAATAAATGTATTGAATACTGTTATTGGACTCGGTAATGCATAGCTTGGTGCAACTTTAAAC
>JBAQLX010000360.1:0-2893 GCA_049302315.1 Desulfosporosinus sp. | reverse complement strand
GTTCAGCTGATTCCTAACATCAATGATTTGTGCGATCAACTCATACCTAGGTTTTAATTTTTCGTATTCTGCCTTAAATTCCTCGTCCTTCATCAACCTTGCTTTTATATCTTCAAATTTCACTCCTGCTTTACTCATCTTGACACCTTCTTTCATAATCTAATTTATAGCTTAATGCTTTTTCAAGTTCTCGTTCGGATGTTTTATTGGTTTTCTTTACAAAGCCATGTAACAGTATAAAGGTATTTTTTTCATATAGAAAGTAAAATATTCTCGAAATATCAGATGAAAACTTCACCCGTAGCTCAAACAATTCTTTATAGCGTTCACCCTTGATCGCGGTTGAAAAGGGTTCACGGATATTGATACCCAGCTTTTTAAGCAGCAATATATCGCTGTATGCTTTGGCGCGCAACTTTGGATTCAGCGACAGCAAAAAATCTTCAACAGGGATTTCACCGTTTTCCTTTTGGTAGAATTCTATTTCCCAATCCAATCCACCGCCTCCCTTAATATTATATGCCTGTTATGATAATTATGTTATCATATATGATAACCTTTATTAATGCATATTCACAACCTTTTTAGCTCTACTCTAAGTAAAAGAGGCACTATCCCTTGTGAGATAATGCCTCTCTTTCATTTTCCGTATCGGTTTGGGGTATGGTTCAATAAGTTTCCCTATTAAACCGCGCCTTTATAGAGCCTCTTCATATTTATGGCAATATCCATAAAAATTCAAATCGGTTAGTGAATGTCCAGTCAGCATGTGATACTCGTTATGCTTCAGCTATCATAGAATTAACGTTCAAAGACCTCATACATAGCAAACTTTAAATAGTCTGTTTCTTCACTCCCTAGGAGCACCGGATGGTCTATTCCCGCACGCCGAAATTCAATTAGCCGTAATACTTTATGCGCATCTGTTGCTGCTTCCTGGAGCATATTCAAGAAGCGAGCGGCGCTCAAATGATAAGAGCATGATGCCGTTACTAAGATTCCACCGCTACATACTAGCTTCATAGCCTGTAAATTAATCTCTTTATACCCCCGTATAGCGCCTTCAAGGGATTGACGATTTTTAGCAAAAGCAGGAGGGTCTAGAATAACAATGTCCCATGTTTTCTTCTCTTTTACCTGTTCTCTCAAGAAATCAAAAGCATTGGCAACCACAAATTTAGTTCTATGCAGAAACCCATTTAGCAAGGCATTTCCTTTGGCCATCTCAATGGCCTTCTCTGAAATGTCTAAACATGTCACTTTTTTGGCCCCATAAAGACAGGCATGCAACATGAAAGAGCCAGTATGCGAAAAACAATCCAGCACTTCAGCACCGTTCCAAAAGGGATTCCTAATTTCTTTACCTGACGCATTTCTGGGATGTCCACTCGCATCCTCTTTAATTCCATGGCGAGCAGCCCACCCTGTCATCAGCGGTTTCAACGCAGCTCTATTTTCCCGTTGATCGAAAAAATACCCTGTTTTCTGTCCCTCAGCAACATCTACCAAGATACTTAGTCCATTTTCTCGTACCGTTACATGGGTATCAAAGGGCTCCCCCACAAAGCCCGCTCTTTCTTCAAGCCCTTCCAGTCTCCTTACCGGAACATCGCTTCGTTCATAAATTCCACGCGGGTCAAAAATCTTCTTTAAGGCATCCCAAATCCATTCTCTCCGCACTTCCATCCCCAGGGAGAGAATTTGAACAACCAGCACATCTTCATATTTATCAATAATTAGTCCTGGCAAAAAATCTGCTTCTCCATGGACAACTCGACATGAAGTGGCTGCCGGTAATAACCACTGCCGACGCTTCCAAGCTTGTTCGATTTTATCATGCAATAAGTTTTCATCCACTTTAACTTCTGAATAGGTCACAACCCGGATGATGAGTTGGGATAGAGGGTTATAAAATCCCTGGGCTAAAAAATGTCCGGCATGATTATGAATATGGATAATGTCGCCACCCTGAGGGTCCCCCTCTATTCTTTCAATTTCACCGGGATACACCCATGGATGTCCTTGCTCGAGCCTCTTTTTGCGGTTTTGTTTGAGAAACGCTCTTGTAACGGCCATATAATCTTCCTCGCTTTCCAGTCCCATCACGGCATGCGGATGCATCAATCATTACCACTCAACCCAAAATAAAGAACCAGGCAAAAGTAACCTGATTCTTATCTGGTCGAAGCAAAGTTCAGAATAATCCCAAAAATCAATAATTTTTGCTTTGTAATTCAAAATATCCTTTCGGATGGGTACAAATCGGGCAGACATCAGGTGCATCCGGTCCCTCATGAATATGACCACAGTTCCGGCATTTCCAATATACCTTCCCGTCTTTATGAAACACTTGACCTTCTTCAATACTTTGCAATAGCTGAATATATCGCTCTTCATGTTCTTTTTCAATCTTAGCTACGCCTTCAAAAAGTTGAGCAATATCTTCAAAGCCTTCCTGACGTGCTTCAGTAGCCATTCCAGGATACATACCTGTCCATTCACCATTTTCCCCGGAGGCAGCAGCTTTTAAATTACTAATGGTATTGCCAATACCGCTAAGTTTCTTTAACCACATCTTGGCATGCTCTTTTTCATTTTCCGCAGTCTCTAAAAATAATGCCGCAATTTGCTCATATCCTTCTTTTTTGGCCACTGACGCAAAAAAAGTATATTTATTCCGAGCTTGAGATTCTCCCGAAAAAGCTTCCATTAAATTCTTTTCAGTTTTAGTTCCTTTTAATTCTTTCATATGATAACCTCCGAATCATTTATCCAATCGTAAGACTCCCACTTCTACAAGTGGGAGAGGTACACCTTATTCTGCTTCGGTGGGGGTAGACTCCGACTTCGCCGCTAAGAATTCCTTTTGGGACGTGCGGCTTCGGCGAAACCC
>JBAQLX010000359.1:0-10502 GCA_049302315.1 Desulfosporosinus sp. | reverse complement strand
TCATAACTCACCACGGTCGGCTCAGCAACCTTTTCCGTCTGAGTAGGGAAGATTTTTTCGAGTGGCTTTTCCCAGGCTTGTAAAGCAATATCCAGCTCAATATCTAAGCCATTAACCGTAATCACTGATTTTTCCTGAGTGAAACCAAGCAGTCGATACTCTACCTCACCGAAAACAGCTTCTAAATTCACTGCTTCAGCGATTTCCAGGACAATTGAACCATAGTCCGCAGTAAACAAACTCTTGATATCTGTCTGAGCGTTTAAAGCTATCCCGATTCGATTGCCAAAAGACATTTTGCTGAGAGCAGCGGCCAGTCCTCCTATCCTAACGGTATGCGTTGCCAAGACTTTCCCGGAATGAATCAGCTCGTTAATTTTTAGATAATTTTTGATCAGCTGCTCAAAATTAGGGACTTCATGTTCATCCCGCTCGGCTGATACCAAGACAACTTGACTGCCGCTTCTTTTAAACTCTTGGGACATAACCATATCTGTACGGATAACATTGACTGCAAAGGCCACCAACGTTGGCGGAACATTCAAATCCATAAAGGTACCGGACATACTGTCTTTGCCGCCAATAGCCGGGATACCCAGTTTTTTCTGGGCATAGAACGCCCCGAGTAAAGCGCTGAAGGGTTTTCCCCACTTTTCCGGAGCAGTCCCCAGTTTTTCAAAATACTCTTGCAGCGTAAGCCGCACTTGGCGATAATCCCCACCCAAGGCCACAATCTTGGTGACGGCCTCCACAACAGCATATAAGGCGCCGTGAAACGGACTCCAGGCAGCTAATTGCGGATTATAGCCATAAGTCATCATGGTCGCCGTATTTGTTTCCCCCGACAGCAGCGGAAGTTTTGCCACCATGCCTTCCGCCGGAGTCGTTTGATATTTACCACCCAACGGCATCAGGACGGAAGCCCTGCCGATGCTGCCGTCAAACCTCTCTACTAACCCTTTCTGACTGCAAACATTTAAGTCCGCTAAATTGACTAACCAAGCCTCTTTAAGTAAGGAAACGTCTTCGCTAACCACGGCTAACTTTTGCTCAACTGTTTCGGGCAGCCTCTTAAAGTAGTTATGCTCGGCATTAGGAAGATTCACCAGGACCTTCGTTTTCTGCTTAACCCCATTGGTATTGAGAAACTCCCTGCTGACATCGACAATCGTCTTCCCCCGCCAAAACATCTTGAGCCTGGGGTTAGAACTAACCCTGGCCACTAAAGCAGCTTCCAGGTTTTCCTCCTGGGCATAGCGGACAAATGTCTCCAGGTCTTCGGCTGAAATTACCACGGCCATGCGTTCCTGAGATTCCGAAATCGCCAGTTCTGTTCCGTCGAGACCATCATACTTTTTAGGAACTGTATCCAAGTAAATTTCCAAGCCATCCGTTAATTCTCCAATAGCTACGGCGACGCCTCCAGCGCCGAAATCATTACAGCGCTTAATTAATTTACTTACCTTCGCTTTACGAAAGAGCCTTTGGATCTTGCGTTCTGTGGGAGGATTGCCTTTTTGCACTTCCGCCCCACAGGTCAGTAATGACTCACAAGTGTGTTCTTTAGAAGAACCTGTAGCGCCGCCACACCCGTCCCGGCCTGTTCTTCCGCCGACCAAAACGACAACATCCCCTGGTTCAGGGACTTTGCGTACAACGTTTTTACGGGGAGCAGCCGCAATCACAGCCCCGATTTCCATCCGTTTGGCCACAAAGCCTTCATGATAGACTTCCGTAACTTGTCCTGTGGCAATTCCGATTTGATTACCGTAGGAACTATATCCCGCCGCCGCACCCCTGGTTATCTTTCTTTGAGGCAACTTTCCGGCTAAAGTATCTTCAAGTTTTGTCCTTGGGTCCCCGCTCCCTGTCAAACGCATAGCCTGGTAAACATAAGTGCGGCCGGACAAAGGGTCGCGGATAGCGCCACCCAAACAGGTTGCCGCCCCTCCATACGGTTCGATTTCTGTAGGATGATTATGGGTCTCATTCTTAAACATCACCAGCCACTCTTCAACCAACGGCGAGACACCCACTTCTATAAGTGGGTGTTCCCCCCGGTTCTCCACTTCAAGTGGGGTAAACTCCCCATCTGAAGCCCCGATGTTCAGCTTTTGCTGAACGAGTTTACTTTGGCCGCTGATATCGACATTCACTACAATACTACAGGCATTGATCTCCTCAGATTCATCGAGGTCTGCTAAAACCCCTCTCTTCTTTAGTTCTTTCATAGCTAAAACAGCGATATCCATCAGACACACATCTTTATTGGAAGGATTTTCACCATAAACATAATCCCTGGACGTGAGGTATTCCCGGTAAGCATTAGTTAGAGGGTGCGCAAAATCCCCTTCCGGAAAAGAAACCTCTTCAATAACTGTATTAAACGTCGTATGGCGACAATGATCCGACCAGTAAGTATCAATCACTCGGATCTCCGTAAGTGTCGGATTCCGTTGCTCTGTATCCCGAAAATAATCCTGGCAAAACGCCAAATCCTCATAACTCATCGCTAAACCGGTTGCTTGGAAAAATACTTTCAGCTCAACAGGCGACTTCTCAATAAAACGCTCAATAATTTCTACATCAGGCGGAATCACTGGTTCAAATTCCAAACTTTCCGGTTTTTCCAGAGAAGCCTCCTGTGCTTCGACAGGGTTAATGCAATACGCCTTAATTCTCTGAAAATCTTCCTCCGAAAGTTGACCCTGAATTACGATCACTTTAGCCGAAGCAATATTGGGCCGCTCTTTTTGGGTTAAAATCTGAACACATTGGGCAGCAGAATCCGCCCGCTGATCATACTGACCAGGCAGGTATTCCATAGCAAAAACCAGGTCCTTATGCGGAATTTTCAAGTCCTCGTCAAACACCAGGTCCAGCGGAGGCTCCGCAAAAATAATCGGACGAGACCTGGCATACTCCTCATCCGAAATACCGGATATATCATAACGGTTTATTACTCTTAAGCCTTCTAATCCTTCAATGCCCAGACTCTCCACTAAATCGTCATAGAGACCCCTAGCTTCAATATCATAGCCGGGCTTTTTTTCGACAAAAATTCTTTTAACTGCTTCTGATCCCATATTATCCTCCATCATTTAGAATTCCTGGATACTAATATATGACTAGCCTTTCAAGGCGTCCGCCCAATTTGCCAATTCCCCACGGAAGTTCCTGGTTAAGGTAATAACCCTGCAATACGGTTGATCCTTAAAGTGTTCCATATACGGAACAAAACCGCTCTTTAATACAGGAATGTCAATTTGTCCTGAATGTCCGATACAGATGACCTTACATGAATCATGGATGCGAGTAAATATCGTACGCAATTCCATGATCGTGAAATTCTGACATTCATCGATGATAATGGTCATGTCTTTGAGATTAGTTCCTCTAAGGAATATTGGACTCTTCGGGTAACACCAAATGTTATCCATCACTCGTTTTAAAGTTACCCTTCTCCGAAGCGCTTCGTTTGCCAATACTTCCTCATTATATACACACTGAACAGGGTTCTCATTGATCTCCAAGAGAGCGTCTATGAGGGGTTGATGATAGATACTTTCCTTTTCGGACTGTGTACCGGGTCGAAAACCCATTAAGGATTCCTGGACCGGATTAAATATATAGGTTAGCGGTTTATGAAAAATCTTAGCGCAAGCCACTGCCAGAGTGGTTTTCCCAGTTCCTGCTTTAGCGTCTACCATTACTAATTGATTATCAAATATCGCATTAACATATTCCAGTTGTTCAACGGTCAATTTTGGTGCAAACCCAAACAACAAGTTATTCTCAGGTAATGGCATATTGCAAACTACTCCTCCATCTACTTTTATTCACTTTGGCATATTTGCAGGTGGGTGATAAGGTATGCTCGTAACATAGATATTTTTTCTCAGATACAGTAGCAGCTTAAGTAATTGTCCCGTCTGGTTATGAAGGAAATTCTGCCAGAATTTATTTGGTACGTATTCCGGAATAACAACCGTGATCGATGTCCAGCGCGGATCAGACTCCGCCTGATCGATGTAATGGATTATATCTTTGACAACCTCTCTATACGGTGACTCGATGATTTCAAGTTCGATCCCAATATGACTATCGTTCCAGTGTTTCCGAAGCTTCTCAGCTCTTTCCATATCCGAAGCAATATGAACTGCCGTTACAAGGGGGGTTGATTCAGCGGCATAAAGCAAAGCTTTCAGAACCACCCTATTGATATCAAATACGGGTACTATACACTTATTTCGAAATTCGGATAGATCAATGGATTGTCTGCGTTGATTAATTTGAGAAATCCGTTCCGCAAAATGTTCAATATCTGTAACCGAAGGATGAATTACATCTTTTTCATTTTGATAGACAGTATGCACATGCTTGAATAAACCCATCATGGCAGGCAGAATAATCACCACGAGCCAGGCTCCCTCTCTGAATTTCGTGACTAAAAAGACCAGAAAGACAACAGCGGATACGAACCCTCCAAAGCTAAAGATAATTATATCGCCAAGCCAATTCCGTTCTTTTACTGCAAAAGTATGTCTTGCCAGACCAATCCCGGTCAAAGCGAAACCAATAAAAACGCCGACAGCATACAATGGAATCATCAGGTGAGTATCCCCTTTGAAGATGATCACTATTACGACGCCGATGATCGTCAAGAGCCAGATTCCTTTATTATAGACTAAGCGGTCTCCAAGGTTTTTAAAGTAACGAGGCATATAGCCATCCCTGGCCATCAAATTGAGGAGAATTGGCAAGCCTGCAAATGAAGTATTCGCTGCAATAACCAAGATTACGGCGGAACAAACCATTACAAGATAATACATAAAGGTCTGACCGTAGATAATCAGCCCTAACTGATTGAGAACGGTATTTTGCGGAGTAGGAACCGTATGATAATTACTAGCTAAAAATGAGAGCCCGCTTAAGCCGACTGCTACAATGACTCCCAGGATAAAAAGGGTGCTAATTGCTCTTTTTTGAGCAGGCGCCTTATAAGCTGCCACCCCATTGCTAATCGCTTCGATCCCGGTTATGGCCGTTGTCCCTCCTGCCAATGCTCGCAGAAGTATAAATAAGGTAAGTCCATTGCCAGTAGTTGCCAGGGGATGGGTGATCAGCGCTGGGTCCACTCCGAACACTATAGTTTTATAAACCCCAAAACCCACCAAGGTTAAAACACTGAATAGATAGAGATATACAGGTAAGGCAAATAGAGCGGCGGATTCCTTTAAACCTCTTAAATTGATGATTGTCATAAGAAAAATGATGCCAATAATGACCCCTATTTTATGATTTGGGGTTGTCGCCACCCAGGGTATTACGCCGGTAATGTTTTCAACTGCGGAACTGACACTGACAGCAACTGTGAGAATATAGTCCAAAGACAAACCGGCTCCTGCCAATAAGCCATAATTTACGCCCAGAAATTCTCGGGCTATTGTGTAAGAGCCGCCTCCCTGTGGATACTCTTGGATCACTTTTCGATAAACTAACATAATACTACCTAACAAGAGGATTACTCCTAAAGAAACCTTGGACACCTGCGCAAAGCCAACCGCTCCCAGCGCAACTAGGACATAAAGTATCTCATCCACGGCATAACCTTGCGTAGAAATAATTGACGACCCAAAAACCGGGATACTTGCCAGTACCCCCACCTTATGCTCTTCGACATTTTGGCTCTTTAAGGGATTCCCAAAAATCAGGGAACTCAAATTAACGTGTGGTAATTTTTTTAAAAAAGATCGCATTGTTCTTGCTCCTTCTAACATTCCAGTTATCTTGGTACGTTTGACGCATAATTAAAGAAGTGAATGTGAGGTTCTTTCATAAATTTGCAACATAGTGATTTTACTCCAATTTAAACCATTTATCTAGTCGTTGGAAGGTGGCAGCAATAATATTCTTAAAGTAAACGATAGCCAACTCCGGATTCGGTAATAATATGCCTTGGGCGAGATGGATCAAGCTCCAGCTTTCTCCGGATTTGGCCAATATAAACTCTTAAATACTGTACTTCTTTCTCATAGGCCTTCCCCCAGACAGTATGCAGTAAAGCCTTGTGGGTAATTACTTTTCCTGCGTTAATTGCCAAATATTTTACTATCTCATATTCGGTGAGGGTTAGCTTGATTTCTTTATTATCTCTGCTGATCCGGCGATGAACTAAATCAAGGGCCAGATCGTCAAATTGCAAATTAGGCTGTTCTTCTAACTCAACAGTATGACGCATTGCCGCCCGAATGCGGGCTAATAGTTCGCCCATGCCAAAGGGTTTCGTCACATAGTCGTTTGCTCCGGAGTCCAAAGCAGTAATCTTATCTTTTTCCTGTTCTTTGACTGAAAGGATGATAATAGGTACTTTGGTCCATTCCCGAAATTGACGAAGCACTTCAAGTCCATCGATATCGGGTAATCCTAAATCCAGAATAACTAAATCAGGGCTGAACATTGCTGCCGTGTCCAGGCCTTCACTGCCTGTCCTAACATCTTTTACTACATATCCATTACTTGTTAAAGCAACACGTAAAAACCGCCGAATCGGTGTTTCGTCATCAATAATTAAAATCCTGGGACCTTTGTTTTCCATCTTATTCTCCTTCATCCATGGCAGGAACTTGACCTGTAAATTGATTGGTTAACGGCAAGGTAAAGGTAATGGTTACTCCTCCGAGTTTATTATTTTCAGCCCAAATATTTCCGCCATGAGCTTCAATTAACCCTTTACAAATAGCTAAGCCAAGCCCTGTACCGCTCACCTGGAGGGGTGAATTCAGTCTATAAAATTTATCAAAAATCTTACTTAAATCCGTCTCTGGAATGCCCTGACTCCGATTAGCTACCTCGATCACCAGTTGCTTTTCAAGTTGCCTGATAGATACCGCAATCTTGCTGCCCTTTTCAGAATATTTTAGCGCATTGTCCAACAAATTAATAAATACTTGCTCGATTAAAATCCCATCTGCTTGCACCAACGGTAATTCATTCTGTATATCAATATCTAAGGGGCGATGATTGAAGGAGACTCCAAGCCTATTAATCGAAACCCCAATAATATCTTGAAGATCACACCATTCTTTATTTAATCTGAGCATACCGCTTTCCAGTCGGGCCATATCCAACAGGTTACTGACAAAGCGATTCATTCGTTCCGCTCCCTGCAGAATAGTTTGTAATAACTCGTTTCGCACCTCGGGACTATAAACGACATTTTGATCTTCCAGGAGCCCGGTAACTGCGCCGATAATAGAAGACAGAGGGGTGCGCAAATCGTGAGAGAGTGAATTAAATAATGCAGTGCGTAAACGTTCGGACTCTACTAAAGCAAGAGATTCTCTGGCTTGCTCTGCTAATTTTACTCTGTTGATGGCCATGCCGGCTAATCTGGTGAAAGCTTCTAAGATCCGAATACGTTCAGCGTCAAATTGCGCCGCAGCTTCGTTAAAACAAATACCCAAAACCCCATGCGTTCCCTGCTCTGTACTTAGGGGCAAATAAAGCGCGGCAGCGGCACCAAAAGTTTCCGTTCCCTTCCCCGCTTTTTGTCCTCTTTCATAGACCCAGGCAACAACCGCATGTTCATGATCATTGTAGAAATTATTATATCCAGAATCTTTTCTGAGCACTAATTGGGCTTTTTCATTAGGTAGAAGTACCGCAACTTGCCCATCCAGGGTATTAGAGACATTACTGACGATACACTCTAACACAGCATCCAGGTTATCTACGGCAGCAATATCCCTGCTTAGGGCATAAAGTGCTGAAATGCTATTTTCCCGCTGCCGTGAATAAGTCACTTGTCTTTTTAAGCGCACAGAAAGAGTCCCAATAATTAATCCCACTAAGATAAAGATAGCAAAGCTGATTAAATATCGGAGATCTGCTACTGTAATACTAAAAATAGGCGGCACAAAAAATATATCGAATGTTAGTATTCCCAGCACCGCTGTCACAATGGCCGGAAATGTTCCCCAGCGTGCCGCACTTATTAAGACAGGCAGGAGATAGAGCAAGGAAATATTGACGAGTCCCAGGAACGAACTAATCAGGGTAATTCCCCAAGTCATAAATATTACCATCAGGCTGGACGCTAAGTAAGGAAATACTGGGGATAAGCTCTTCCTTCTTTTAGTTCTTGTTTCGACTTCTTCTCGCTCTGTTCCTGCCTGATTATGGCTGAACTGTGCCTCTTGCTGGCTTCCTGGGATAACATGAATACTGATTCCATGACTCTGCCGAATAACTTTGTCGACTATCGAGCCATGAATGATCTCCCAAAAGCGCGAATGCTCTGGCTTACCAATAATTATCTGAGAAACATTACGTTTTCTAGCCAACTCCAGAATCTCTTCGACTACGTTATTCCCGGTTAGACCGATGATTTCAGCCCCCAACTCCTCCGCCAAACGGAAATTTTGGGTCATAGAGTCTTTTTCAGCTTCGCTAACGGGAAAACGTTGAAGGGTTTCGACATGGACGGCAAACCATTCTCCCTGCACCCGCTCCGCCATTCTTTTCGCAATCCGAATCAACTGCGTAGAGAAGGGACTGGCACTTATGCAGACTAGAATCTTTTCTCCTGTTGGCCAGGGTCCGCCTATTCCATGAACTTGCATATAAGATTCCAACTGACGGTCCACACGTTGGGCCGTATAGCGCAGGGCTAATTCTCTCAAGGCGTTAATATTTCCAGGTCGCAGGAATTTTTTTAACTCCTCAACAGCCTGATCAGAGACAAAAATCTTGCCATCTTGAAATCTTTGAATTAACTCTTCGGGCGGGATATCAATCAACTGGATTTGAGACGCTGTTTCTAAAACTTGATCCGGAACGGTCTCCCGCACCGTAACCCCCGTTATCTGGGCAACAATATCCTTTAAGGTCTCCAAGTGTTGGATGTTTAAAGTAGTATAAACGCTGATTCCCGCGGTCAGTAATTCTTGGACATCCATGTATCGTTTTTTATGTCGCGAACCTGGTATATTGGTGTGAGCCAGTTCGTCGATTAAGACAATTTGCGGGCAGCGGGCTAAGACAGCATCCAAATCCAGCTCGCCAACAATTCTACCTTCATAAACCAGAGACTTTGAAGGAATAACCGTCAATTCTTTGAGCATTGCTTCGGTATCCGATCTCCCATGAGTCTCGATTTGCCCCACAACCACATCCATGCCTTCCGACAATCTACTCAGAGCCGCTTCTAACATCGCATAAGTTTTACCGACTCCTGAGGCAGCCCCTAAAAAAATTGTCAGTTTCCCCGTTGCCATATAGATCACCCTCGCCATATCCTGTACATTTATATTTCCTCATTGTCTTCATATTCTATCCTGCGCGTTCTTCTTCCAAGGGATACCTATCCAGACTTACGCTTCACGTAGAATATAGCCATATTATAGATCTATTACCCCCTAAATAGGCAATAAAATAGGAGTCAAGCGCATAAAGATAATATAAAGATTATAAAAATAATATAAACATACTATAATCCAGAAAGCTTTTGTTTCCAAACTCGGAAACAAAAGCTTTCATAATATTCTGAAGGTGAAAGTTGAAGCTGCTATTACCCTTTTAAGCTTCATTGTTGCCGGACTTGGGATTGTTTTCAAGCCCTTGATCGGTTACCTGATGGGAAGAATTACACTATATGTCTTGACAGTCAAAAGTTTTCGATCTGATGTCTAAGCTACTAACCCATCATCAGAAGGATCTTCATTTTGAATAGCCATAATTATTCGCATTATGCGTAAATACCTGTATTTTTCAATAACGCGATAAATGTTTTTGCGAAAAAAATAGGCAACGGTGGCCTCGGACACAACATCATTGGTTCTAGTCCTTAACCAGCGAAACGAAGATAAATTAAGTTCTTTAGAAAACTTTAACGAGATGATTTGTAGTAAGCCCATGGCAATCATTGCCATACCAACGTAGCCTTCTATAGCTTTTAAGGTTTTAACAAGGTTGTCTTTAACGTGCTGATCCGTGATGGCTTCTAACGCAGATGAGTTCATTTCCTTGATATACTTATTCAATTTTGGCATGGACTTGCTCCAAAAGTGGTAGGCAAAGGCTCCTATGGTCTGTTTTAATTCTTTGAACCCAATCTCTATCTTGAAACGATAACTATAAAGTTCAATGATTTTCAGAGGGGCTAGTTCCAAGGAGGTGGATACTAATATTGAGTTAATGCCATTGTAGGAGACTAACACAAACCGTAATTTCTGATAGTGTTTCTGTCCCCATAACAAGTCAACACTATAATAGCTTAGGTCTTGCATTTTCCCATACAGAAAAACGTGAGCAGTGACAAAGTCTAATTTTTTCGTTTTGAAGAGATGGATTAGCTTGATTGAGTGACCTTTTTTAGGGTGAGGACCTCTCCCAGAATAGACGGGTGCCTCGGCATAAGCCACCACTGATCTCTTTGCTTTGGTGACAATTTGTAATAATTGTTTGCCCGATTCATCGACAAATTCCATGGCTTTCTTTAA
>JBAQLX010000358.1:0-4205 GCA_049302315.1 Desulfosporosinus sp. | reverse complement strand
CCATGAACCAGAAATATGTTTCGGAGAAAAAGAAAAAGGTGCAGTTGCTCAAAGAACTCTATCCCGGTACTAATATCAACATTGTTTATAAAAACGACTTCTATACTCTATTAGAAAGATTCGGACTGCGGGAAGGATTTGAAATATAATGAGTTTGTCTGGCATTGGAATGGAACTAATAGAATAATACCGGCGTACACAGCAACAAATCTTGATTTAATTCCGGGAAGTCCAACAAGGCCAACATTCTGAGCAAATGGGGTCTGCGGGAAAGTGTTGAACATACCGGCTAAAAATGTAGACACACCGTCAGACATAAGCCCTTTTCTGATATTTTTCCCTTCTGCTTCTTACTGATATTCCCCATGCGCTCATCCCCCTTAAAGTCAGAAAATCGTGCCAGAAACAATCAATAAATGGTTTTTCCCTGTTTACTATACTCTTCATAAAGCCCACGGACGGCTTCATTATTAATTTTTTTCAGCTCAAGGATACACGCTTCTCCCCGAAGATGCCGGTATATCATACTGTCACGAAATCCAATTTCTTCGGTTTCTTCAACAGAGGCAGCATAATAAACTGTCTTGATGTTTGCCCAAATAATAGCCGCAAGACACATCGGGCAGGGGTAACCAGTCGCATAGATGATACACCCGGAAAGATCATAATTCTGCAATTTTTCACTCGCCCGGCGGATCGCCAAAACTTCCGCATGTGCCGTCGGGTCTTTTGAATATAATACTTCGTTGCTGGCTACGCTGAGAACTTGCCCGTCTTTAACGACGGCAGCGCCAAATGGGCCGCCTTTTCCAGCGAGCATCCCCTTCCTAGCTTCTTCCAAGGCTAACTCAATATATTGGTTCATAATTCTCTGATCCTCTCATTATCTCGATCAACTTATTCTGCGTCACTACTTCGAATAAAACAACAAAGGTTACATCGTCCATAGTTTTTCCCCCTATGTTGATTCTCTGCCTATTGAAGGATTCCATAAATCATTACTCTTACTATGATTCTACATTAGTTTCCAAATTCCTCCACCATCTGTGTATTAAATAAAAAAGACGCTTATTCAGCATCATACTTTGAACGGTCTCTGTAATGTTACTTTTATTACATTGGCAATCCTTAGCTTTAGGCATAAGAATACTCCTCCTTTAAACGATTTCTCACTTCAGTCACGGTATAGGTTGGCTCTCCAGATAGGCGTGAAAACTCGGCCTCCAAAACCTTTGCGCGGTGCTCCAACATTCTTTCTCGCTGCTCGAATGCATCAATGCTCATGACTACTATATCGCCTTCACCATTTTTTTTTTGTAATATAAATCGGCTCGGCAGTCTGGTGAGCCAAATTAGAAATCATATCATAGTCATTACGCAGAGTGGTTGAAGATTTTATCAGCATCATAAATCCCCCCCATCATATTATTCTGTTATTATTATACGATAATTCTAGCAAAATATCCATAGATGTTTGAGGTTTATACAAATCATCGCACAAAAGTGTATTCCGCCTTACAAATCAGTTTTCCCCCTAGCTTTCAGCTCATCCTTGCGGATTTTCCAGAAGTTAGGTCTTCTTTTTTCCAAAAAAGCCCGGGGACCTTCTTTAGATTCCAAACTGGTAAACCAGTCGGGAAACATTAACCTAGCTAATTGACCGTATGAGCCGGCCATATAATCGATTTCCATATCAAAAGTCGCCTTGAGGACTTCTATACACCCAGGGCTTAAGGTCAGCATTTCTTCACACCATTTGTCAACTTCCGCGTTGATTTTTTCCAAAGGAACTACTGCATTGACCAGTTTCATTTCAAGTGCTTCCTGGGCTGTATACCGGCGGCAGAGCATATATATTTCACGTGCTTTTTTAGCGCCCACCACACTTACCAGGTAGGCTACCACATAACCATCAACAGGATTAGCCACGCGCGGCCCACCTTGGGCAAAAACGGCATTCTCGGCGGCAATAGTAAAATCACTAAAGTAGGCAAGGCAGTTTCCCATTCCCATACAATATCCCTTAACCGCAGCAATTACAGGCTTGCGCGACATTCTTATTATATGGGGGGGAGGATACCTCCAGTTAACCTGCACTCTTAATTCTTTTTCCTCCCATACTACATCCCCGCCAGTACAGAATGCCTTATCTCCCGAACCTGCAAGAACTATGACTCCGATCGTCGGATCATGGTTGGCTTCATAAAAAGCATGGAACAATTCGTCCATTGTATGAGCTGTAAGAGCATTAAGCTTTTGGGGCCGATTGATTGTAATTCTGGCTATTCCTCCCTCCAATTCTTGATGGTACTTTTTTTCATATAAGATATCCGTGAAATTATTTTCTTCTACTAGGTTCCACTCAGTCCAGTTCATAATACTCCAGCCTCCTCGTATAAAACATCATATCGGTTAGCTTTGAGCTATTCAGAAATGACCGTCCATTAAAGTTGCTCGGTTTAATTTTTCTGTAACTTGTCATTTGGGCACCTCGAAAGTTAAATTATCAAGGTGTTCGCGATTTAAATAGGGATTTTTTCCTTTGTCTTGGATTTATTTGTCTATTATGTTCCAGATATTGCTGCGTTTTCATACAATTCATTAATTAAAGCCGGAGTAATCTGAACTGCTCCGGCTTTTGAATTAATGAATTGTAAGCTCCAACGAACCTTTATCGGCTTCTTCCCTGACATTCCCTTCAAACATCGTTTCCCATTACTCAACTTATCGATTTCATAACCTTTACAGTTCGGGTTCCAGTCATCAGATGCCTACCACAGCTCTACTTCACTTTCATGCCCAATCCACTTGGATCCTTTCAGACTTTTGTGAACCTGACCTTCCATGTCACTAGCTCTGCCATAACCATTTCCCACTGAATCCTCGATAAGTTTTTGTGTTCCGTTTCTGTTTTCGGTCCTGTAGGTTTCCCGTCTTAGGTATTCCTTGGAGCTCAATTAAAGTTTATCCGATTTATCCGTTTCCGTCAATGCGTGAATAACACCGTATTCTGTTATAATTTTTAAATTTTCTGGATTTTAAGCATATTATCTCAGTTTATCTTCTTATTATTAATAATAGCTATTATTCTTGCGTTATTATATAATTTGACAATAATATTTCGAATTTTGTGAACTAATTTTCCGACTTGACATTCCTGGGACATGAGCTGCTAGAACGTTAGCCACCGGATAAAGTTCATGGTACAATTATTGTATTACTACATAGTTATTGACTTAATCGATTGTGGAGAGAAATCAATGGCCAATTGAGTAACGGCAAGAGGTGACTTTTTTGTTATTTTTCACTATTTCCAGACAAGCTGGAAGCCTGGGTAATGAAATCACGGAACTTCTCGCAAAAAAGCTGGATCTACCAGTCATTACTAGAGATTTTGTAATGAGCAAGTGGTTTCCGGAGGTAGCCAACAAACATGAGCTGCATATGCTGGCGGAGAGCCCTAGTTTTTTTTTAACCCCTTCAGCACAGGGCTTAAACTTTGCTGAATATTTGGAAAGCAAATTGAGAAATTATATCGCCGAACAACCCGCAATAATTTCTGGGTTAGGCGCCCAGATTATTTTTGCTCGCCATCCCACCGCTCTTCATGTAAAAATTATGGCATCTCGTGAAATACGAACCAACCGCATTATGCAAACCCATTGTCTTGTGAAAAAAGATGCGGAAAAGTTTCTTGAGCTTACAGATCGGAAACATAAACGTTATATTGCCAAACTTTTTGAGAAGGACTGGTCTGACCCGGGGCTCTACCATATTACCCTAAATACCGACTTTCTAAGCATTGAAGAAGGAACCTCCATATTATACCACTTAGCGCAGAACAAGCAGGTCTCATCCCCGTTGTTAGTTAAACCCCTAGCTGAAAAGGATAATAGTCATGTTGTTTTTAAACACCCGTCCGAAGAAGAATTTGCTAAGATCCTTGATATGTACAGTATGGACTGGGAATATGAACCCCGTACCTTCCCCATTAAATGGGATATGGAAGGCAACATAACCTTGGCTTTTTCGCCGGATTTTTTCTTACCCAGGTTTGATACCTATATAGAACTTACTACCATGAACCAGAAATATGTTTCGGAGAAAAAGAAAAAGGTGCAGTTGCTCAAAGAACTCTATCCCGGTACTAATATCAACATTGTTTATAAAAACGACTTCTATACTCTATTAGAAAGATTCGGACT
>JBAQLX010000357.1:0-7790 GCA_049302315.1 Desulfosporosinus sp. | reverse complement strand
CCCAAAAAATCCGACAAAGCAGGGCGGTAATAAGGTTTCGTCGCCTCTTCACTGAGCATGGAAATCTTAGCTGTTCTGTTCCGCTTTCGGATAGCCGAGGCGGCGGACAAAGCGGCAATTCCTCCCCCGATGATCAGAAACTGTTCCGCCGTATCATTTGTAAATTCATCCTCCATCTTCTCGGGTACAAAATTTTCCCGACCCACTCCGCAGGCTGGACAGACCTCCGGTGGTTCTTTTCCCTCAAAGACTTGTCCACAAACCAGACAGCGCCATTTCTTTTTGGACTTGTCCTGTTTCTTTTCCAATATGGCCTTCCCAAAATTCAAGCCAAACAGGAAGACATCATCCAAATTCCTCGCCGAGGGCTTAAAGTTTATTCTCAAACCAGGTAGAACCTGCATGCGCAGGGAACGCAACCGGCTCTCAATATTGGGAACCGCCTCGCCGCTCCACCCGTAAGCTCCAAAGGCTGCGGCCACCAAATGAGCATCTCTGATCGGCGACAGGTTGATCAGTAAATTCCATACCGGAGGCAGGGTATCCCCATTCAAAGTCGGTGAACCAATAAGCAGACCATCCGCATTAGAGATCTCCGCCATCAATTCAGCCAATGAAGTTTCAATCATATTGTATTTTTTCACATTAAAATCCGCGGCCATCTCCAAACCTTCTACAACCTTGGTCGCGATCATCTCCGTATAGCCGTAAGCGGTGACATAGGTCAGCACTATCTTGGGCCGGGTATCCGCATCCGGCGGAGCAGGCGCAGCCCACTCCCTGTACATATTAATCCACTGCGGAATATCCTGACGGATAATCGGGCCATGACCGGGACAGATAACTTCTATGGGCAAATCCTGGATTTTATCCATCGCCGCTAACACATAAGGTTTGAACGGCCCCATGATATCTTCAAAATACCTTTTGACTGCCGGGGTAATATCCTTTTCCATAAGATCATGGAAAATTCGCTTTTCCGCATAATGGCTGCCAAAAGAATCACAGCTGAAAAGAATCCGGTCTTCTTGTAAATAACTGTACATGGAATCTGGCCAGTGCAGGAACGGTACATTAATAAATTTGAGAGTTTTCCCCCCCAGGTTCAATTCATCATCCTGATGCAACTCACGGGAAGCAAACTTGCTGTTGGTTATTTCCTTGAGATTTTTGAGAGCGGTTGGACTACCCAGGATAGTGAGTCCGGGAATCTTCTGCAATAATTGTTCCACAGATCCGGAGTGATCGGGTTCAGTATGATTCATAATTAGATAGTTAATGTCCTGCAGGCGCACAATCTTCTGCAAGTCTTCGAGGTATTCGGCAAAAAAGCTCGCCTTGACTGTCTCAACAAGAGCCGTTTTAGCTTGACCTTTAATAAGATACGCATTGTATGTAGTGCCAAATTCCGTTGTCATGACAATGTCAAAAATCTTCAAATCCGGGTCCTGAACGCCTACCAGGTAAACATCTTCTTTAATTTTTACCGCTTCCATCCTAAGCCCTCCTTCATCCATCCAATTGCCCTCTTTAATCAATTATCACGCATTAGATCATCTGCTGCAGCTGTATCGTTTTCTATCCTGGACATTCCCCCAATCCTTCAACAGTTTCAATGTGAGAAACGTCAACGTCATTGTATTTACACAGTAATTCAGATAATATATTATAATAATACTAAGTTATATATTATAATAACATTAAGTTCGCTAAATAACTATTCCCAAAGAGAGAAAATGCCAATCGTAGCGAATACTCTCCTAACTACCTGAATTACTATCTTGCCGTTAAAAGAAAGGAGGTAAATTTTGGGATCAGATACTGAGCTTAAGCTTCGGATTAAGCAATTTTGCCTGGATGCGGGTGCAGATATTATTGGCTTTGCTCCGGTTGCACGCTGGAATGAATATAACGAGGTTCCTCCCGATTTTAGACCTCAGGCTTTATGGGAACCATCCCATTCCGTAATTGTAATCGGGGTTTCGATGCCCTTGCCCATCGTGGAAACAACTCCATCTTTCTTGCATAAGGAGACCTACATTGCCGCGAACCGAACCCTGGATGATCTGGCCTTTAATCTGGTTCGTTTTCTGAATCGACAAGGTCAGGCAGCTTACTTCTTTACTCGAGATGGATTCGCTAGCCTGCGCTTATTGAAGGATCGACCCCAGGCGGCTTTTAGCCATGTTATGGCCGCCAAGTACGCGGGACTGGGAACAATTGGTCTCAGCAATTGCCTCCTTACCCCTGAATTCGGACCCCGGGTACGTTTCGTTTCAGTGTTCACTGCTGCTATCCTGGAACCTGACCCAGTGATGGAGAAGGATTTATGCATTAAATGCGAGGCCTGTGCCAAGTGCTGCCCGGTAAATGCCCTGCCTTTACGCGAAGATCAAGTTATGGGAAACTATGATATAATAGCCTGCATAGACAGGCATATCGAACTGGACGCTGATAAAGTGTCCCCCTGTGGGATTTGCACCAAGGTTTGTCCCATAGGAAAAGATCGCCTCTTATACAAACAGAAGGGCATTCTGAAAAAGTACCTGCAAGAGGAGGAAGCCTTGTCCGCCAACCCTGATGATCCGACATACAAAGCATGGACCCATGTTCGCAACTACGGGAGCTGGAATAAGGATTACCCCCGCAACAGTAAACCACCAACAAATAATAAGTAGAATTGGGAGAGGACGTGATTTATCTTGACTATTCATAATCTTGAACAGTTTTGTCAGCAATTCAAAGCGTTGCTGGACCAAAAACCTGAGTGGCCTCAACTCCTGGAAAACGGTCGGGGAATGTTAAGTCAGTTAGTCGGTAATCCCGATTGGTTCAAAGCAACTTTGTCCGGATTAGTATTGGATCAAGCCTTCTTGAAAGCCCAATGGCAGTCCATCGACGCCAATGATATTCAACTTTATCATAGTCCGGATAAAGCCTTTTCCGTGCGGGCTTTTATCTGGGAGCCTGGCGTCAAATATCCTATTCATGACCATGGAGCCTGGGGAATAGTTGGCGCACATATTAATCAAGTGCGGGAAAGAAAGTTTGCCAGGGCGGATGATGGGTCAGATGCAAACCATGCTGAAGTAAAACAGATTGCCGACGCTACCCTATCTGCCGGTGAAACCACCTTTGTCTTACCGATGAATGATGGGATTCATCAGATGCAAGCCCTCAACAACCAGGTAGCAGTAAGTATCCATGTATATGGAGCTCCGATACGCAAAGGCTTCATCCATCATTTTGATCCTCATTTTAATACTGCAACCCGCGTCTATCCGCCATCCATCTATAAGAAAATGCTGGCCATCAAAACCCTGGGCTCAATTCCCGAGGACTGGGCTAAAGAAGTATTGATCACTGCCCTACACACACCAGAACCAGATTATATTCTGAATGAATGTCATTACTCCCTTGATAAAATGGGGGTGTCGTGAAGCCTATTTTGCATAATTTCATAATCTTATACGTTTCGAAGGCTTTTGAACCCTTTGATTATTTCATTGATGAACAGCGGAATTAATGCTAAGGCAAAGACTATTAACCAGTCATTTGGAGAGAGAATCTGAAGCTTAAAAGCAGAGGATAAGAATGGAACGGATATAACCACAATTTGAAGAAAGAGTCCCAGGACAATTGCACCTATTAGTAGCATATTCGAGAATACCCCAACCTGGAGTATTGATTTCCGGGTGTTTCTCATTGATAAGGAGTAGAACAACTGAGAAGTGGCCAGAACAACAAAGGCCATAGTTCGGGCATAGGTTAGAGCGTCCTCCGGGATGTCCTTGGAATTTAAACTATAACCAAATTCATGTAGACCAAAGTAGAAAGCGCCTAATGTAAACAGGCCTATCAATGTGCCGCCCAAAATAGCTCTCCAACCAGCACCTTGAGCAAAGAAGCTTTCTTGGGGATCTCGAGGTTTTTGTTTCATAACATCCTTGTCACTTGGGTCCATTCCAAGGGCGATAGCAGGCAGCGAATCAGTAATCAAGTTAATCCATAAGATTTGAGTGGGGAGGAGAGGAATGGGCCAGAAGAATAAGACAGCAGCCAATATCGAAATAACTTCGCCCAGATTACAGGATAATAAGAAAATCACAGATTCTTTGATGTTGCTATAAATGTTTCTGCCTTCTTCAATCGCATGAACGATGGTCGTGAATTTATCATCTGTCAGAATCATATCGCTGGCATTCTTGGAAACATCTGTTCCTGTGATCCCCATCGCTATACCGATATCCGCGCTCTTTAAAGAAGGAGCATCGTTGACCCCGTCCCCTGTCATGGAAACAATATTTCCTTGATACTGATAGGCTTTGACGATCTTAACTTTATGTTCAGGTGAAACTCTGGAAAACACACGATAATTATCGATTATCCGAGAGAGTTCTTCTTGGCTTAATTCATCGATTTCTGCTCCTGTAATACTTTGTTCGATAGAGTCAGCAATACCAAGTTCTTTTGCAATAGCCATCGCAGTTTTTTGATGATCCCCGGTAATCATGACCGGAGTGACGCCAGCCATTTTCGCTTCCTTGATGGAATCCTTAACCTCAAGGCGGGGGGGATCAATCATGCCTACGATCCCGAGGACAGTCAAGTCGCATTCCATTTCTTGCGGGGCAATAAGACTGTCAGTATCTTTATAGGCTGCTCCCAGAACCCTCAGTGCATTGTTAGACATCTCTTCAGCGATTTTTAAAATATTGTTTTTGATTTCTTCGCTGAGAGGGACTACTTTTCCGTCGACGAGGATATTTTTAGAGATTTTCAGAATATTGTCAATAGCTCCTTTGGTATGGACTCTGTAGGCAGTATTTTCTTGATTCAAGGTGGACATTAGCTTGCGGTTGGAATCAAAAGGGTTTTCTCCTACCCGTTTGAACTCTTCGTTTAGATTTTTTTTGGTCATAATGTAACGGTCGCCAAGGATAATAAGCGCTACTTCCGTAGGATCCCCCGTGCTTTCCTCATTTTCAAATGTAGCATCGGAGCATAATACAAAAGACTTAATTAATTCTTTTTCATCTATACCAGCTTCAAAGCCGGTGCCTTCAGAGGGGATTTCCTTGAGGTTATTCGAGGTGTAGAGCTTGATAACCGTCATTTTATTTTGTGTCAGAGTCCCTGTCTTATCGGTGCAAATGATATTAACCGAGCCCAGAGTTTCAACTGCGGGTAGCGTTTTCACGATGGCATTAATTTTAGACATTCTTGTCACGCCGAGTGCCAAAACAATGGCAACTATCGCCGCAAGTCCTTCCGGGATGGCAGCAACGGCCAAACTAATGGCAGTTAGTAAAATTTCATATACATTTCTGTTCTGGAAAAAGGTTATGACAAAAATCAGGGCACAAATGCCAATAGCGATAAATCCCAATACTTTTCCCAGTTCTTCCAGTCTCCTCTGCAGAGGAGTCATTTTTTCCGTCTCCTCATCCAGGATCTTGGCGATTTTGCCTATTTCAGTTTCCATGGCAGTTGCAACGACAACCCCTTCGCCGCGGCCATAGGTTACCAAAGTAGACATGAAAGCCATATTGGATTTATCACCAAGGGGTGTTTTAGGATCTTGATAGATTGCCTGGGCGTTTTTTTCGGATGGAACAGACTCTCCCGTTAAAGCAGATTCATCGATCTGAAGATTAGCGCTCTCGATGAGCCTGAGATCAGCTGGAACAAATCTTCCGGCATCGAGAACAATAAGATCACCGGGAACAATTTCTTCGGAACTTATTTCTTCAACTTTCCCATTTCTCTTAACTATAGATTTCGGCGTAGTCATTTGTTGAAGCGCTTGAATGGCTTTTTCGGCCTTGTACTCTTGAACAACCCCAATAACAGCATTAAGTATAACGACTAAAAGAATGATTAGAGCGTCAATATACTCATGAATACTAATAGTAATCACTGCAGCGCCGAGTAAAACATATATAAGCATGTTCTTAAGCTGAGCGAAGAACAGCACAACCAGGCTTTTCTTGGGCTTACCCTTAAGTTTATTCTCTCCGTGTATTACGAGCTTATCTTTGACGTCTTCGCTTGAAAGTCCTTGGTCCGGATTAACATTAAATTGTTGTAATACTTCTTCCACTGATTTAGAAAACCACATTCACAAGCTCCTCTCATGTTACGGTGTAAGTTTTCTTCACTAAATTTTCTTTTATATTTTTCTTTGTTAATTTCCCTTTTATAAACTCGGTGATAGAAATTTGTCTTTCTCTTTAGATTAATACAATTGGAGCTTTTGTCAATAACTTCTTATTTGGGTTGTTCCTTCTCAACATCATATCCATAAATAGCTGCCCCAATCCCAAGACCAATTATTATGAAAATTCTAAATCTTATATTGACAAGCAGTTCCATTAAAAGTATATTAAATTATATTATAAGTCAAACGTTTCACTAGAAGGAGGATGGAAGTATGTACAAAAAAATATTAGTCCCTCTAGATGGCTCAGCGCCCTCTTTAGATGCCGCCAAGCAAGCCGTAGGAATTGCCGCAGCCTTAGGCTCGCAGGTGACATTTTTACATGTTCTCCCCACTTTGGGTAGCTATATTAACCTGCCTCGTTTATATGCCTCTGAAAGTTACAACCAGCTAATTAAAGAATTCAATGCTCAAGGTGAGACTATCTTGGCTGAGGCAATGAAGAAAATTGATTTACAGGGCGTAACCGTAGATACAAAACTGGAATCAGGCGATCCAGCCATGAAGATTATTGAAATGAGCAAAAAAGGACAGTATGACCTGATTGTGATAGGCAGCCGCGGGCTTACCGGCGCCAAGGAAGTACTGCTGGGCAGCGTAAGCAGCCGGGTTGCCGATCATGCCCCGTGCCCAGTGTTAATAACCAGGTAGCAAATACTGGCATCACCAAACTCCAGTTTATTGTTTAGGAATTCTCCAAGCAGGCAAAGCGCATGTTTTACAGCATGCGCTTTGCCTGTTTGTTTTGCTGGTCAATGCAGCCCAAGTAAGGGATTAATTAAACCTAAAAATAATCGGAAATATGAAGGCTACAATTGCTGTCCAGATGAAATAAACATAGAGATAATCTGTCTGCCATTTTATTAGCTTAACAAAATCAAATTTCCTCTTGAAGTATCCGATATATAACCAGGCAAGTCCGGCCAGGTTGCCCAGCAAAGCTAAATTCTCCCCCAGCGCGGCCAGCTTATTGGGGGTAATGCCAAAGGCGGACAAGCGGAAAAGTATGGCCGATAAAGCAACCCCGTCGATAACCAGCACCGTTAGGATCAGGGCTAGATTCAAGTAATCAAACAGGTTGGCCGGCTGGCGAATATCTCGCGCCGAAATAACGTACAATACCAAGCCCAGCACTAAAGCCAGCATTAAATCGAATCCAATAAGGAAATCTCTTTCCATAAATGGACTATTACCGGTAATAATCATAACTATTAAGAAAGCAGCCATAATTATCAGGAGGAGCGGGCTGAATATTTTGGCCAAAATGGGTGCAAAGTTCTCCGCCACGCTTTTTTTGGCTTCCACTAAATAAACAGTAATCATGGCTGTCGCACACCCTCCATAAAACAGTAAATACTCTGTAAGAAATTTTTCGACGTTAATCTGGATGGCTGCAAAAATAACTGCTGTGAATGCGCATGACACCAATACTCCTGCCATAACTAATACACCATAGATCGCGGCTTCACCTGTGAAGCGTATATAATTCATTCTCCCTTTGCTGCCTTGCCACTCCCTGCCTATATAAGCTGCTCCGACGACCAACCACAAAAACAAAGGAAGATGAAAG
>JBAQLX010000356.1:0-3125 GCA_049302315.1 Desulfosporosinus sp. | reverse complement strand
GAGTAAGGTAGCTTAGAGGCGGGAGACTTCTTGCCGCACGAGGTTAAATAGTATAAATGATTACCTTTGAGTATATTTGTATAACCATTCAGCAATTGTTCTTACCTCCAATTATCCACTTTTCCTTTTATCTTTTATCTTTTATCTTTTATCTTTTATCTTTAGTGTAGTTCTATTATTGTCTAAAAAAACCTTTTATATTGAGAACCGTTTCTATGAATTATTTTGGAAGGAAAGGATATTACCAGTCTTCCGCCGGAGAAGCGCCCTACCGCTACAGTCTTTCAGAACTATGCTCTTTTCCCCCGTATGAACGTACTGGACAATGTTATTTACGGTTTGCGCTTTCGTAATCTGTCACGGGCTGAAATTCTGAGCCGCGGAAAAGAAATGTTAAAGATGGTAGGTCTAAAAACAAGTGAGCAAAAGGCTGTACAAGACTTGTCTGGAGGCGAACAGCAGCGGATAGCTCTGGCTAGGGCTCTGGTAACTAATCCCAAAATCCTTCTCATGGATGAGCCACTGAGCAATCTGGATGCAGTGTTACGGGTGCGGATGCGAGAAGAAATCCGGCTGCTCCAGAAACGATTGCAAATTACTACCTTGTACGTAACCCACGATCAGGAAGAAGCTCTGGGTATGGCGGGAAGGATCGTGGTAATGAACCAGGGTCGAATCGAACAAGTTGGAACTCCCCCGGCGCTGTACCAAAAACCGGCCAATATCTTCTTGGCCAGTTTTATCGGGCGCATGAATTTCTTAGCCTGTAAGGACTTTGTGATGGCTATTCGACCGGAACATGTGCAAATATCCCCAACTGGGGATATGCAAGGTGTGCTTGTAGAAAAGAACTTTTTAGGGTCTTTTACCTTGCTAATGGTAGATACGAATGGCAACCAAATCATTATACAGCTACCCAGCCAAGAGGCAACGCAATGGGAGTTGGGAGACCGCTTGAATTTTACCTTCCCACAAGATTTGTCTATAGTTTTCAGCCAAGAGGATCGCGAATCTACCTTCCTTCTTTAGACAGACAGAACACAAGGAGACGTTTTTATTACGTCATTTTTAGCAAGTAAAATACCCTATGACAAAAAGCTCCTTTCCTCCTGATTTTGTTATTACCGGTGAATATCAAGTTTTTCCAGGAAACAAGGGAACAGGTACGTTGTTTCTACTGTCTTAGTGAATTACAGAGGAAGAACTTGGAAGCAAGGGGATTTCGGCAAGCGCCTCTTCATAGCGTCCCACGATGAAACCAAGGGTATCCGCCGAAAACTTCATGGCGCCAGAAATGGTGCGGCATTTAACCAGTATTTTGAAGTCATTGCGCTGCCAACGTAGAATAAACACTTCTTGGAAGAACATTGACTGGAAATCTGCAACGTGAAGCGCGAATTCGCGATTTACCTTTCGGCAGTTTGCACCTGGTTAGGTCAAATACTTGAAGACAAGACTTCCCCTATTCTTCCCTTCCTGAACATCCCAGCCCTGGAGATCTCATGAAACGCTCAGATACCATGCCTTCTGGTCGTCCATGGTTTGGGTAACTGATGGACATTCCCCAACTCTTCGCCTACCTAATCCAAGTGAATTATTCGTTAGAGTTAGAGAAAAACAAAATTAGAATTGTTTAAGATCAGCGCAGCTCAGCTTCAAAGCAGAGAGGCGCGATTTTGCTTAGTGAAGCACGGAGAGAGAAATCGCGTCAATGAGCGCAGACGATAAAGCGTTAAGAAACGCGTTAGGACTTGTCCATGGATGGACTGATGTCACGGTGCCAAGGACTCGAACAGGACGTTCGAGATTAGAGCGCCGCCAAGGATGGCTAGGCGCCGTATGGCAAGGAGCGACACACATTCAGAACAACCCAGAGGTTACGCGTTTTAGATTTAGCGTCAAGCGAATAGCGATGGAACGTGTGCGAACGGGCAAATCGCACACCTCAAGCTTACACGCTCACCAAGCCTACTCAGCAAGCTGCTCAAACGGCGAGTTATTCTCCCCTTGGTAACTCACATGCACCCCCGTCCGTCTAACATGCAGCTCCTCCATATCCAGCGGTAAATTCTCAAGCTCCCTGAGGCTCGCGAGCACTTCCTCCGGACGAACACTCCCGGCATTACCCATCTCAACCTCCAACTCAAAAATGATTTCGTCGCCATGGATTTCACCTGCCAGCCGCTTTACCCACGACCGAATATCCTTCTCCGCCGGCCCTTTTTTCGTATAGCGTAAATAGATCACATGCTCCCGGGCGAGCCATAGGCTCACTGCCTCTTGTAAGCGTTCCGGCAGAATTGGCAAGGCCATCAGAATACGGATCCTGTAACTTGCCGCATTAAGGACCGCCATCAAGGGTTTAGCTCCCTGGGTCAGGGCACCTCCCTGCAGCAGTCGAATCCCAGGTGGCAATTGTTCCTGAATGCGCCCGAGCGCTTCCCCCAAATCCAGTTCGCGTTGGATATCAATATCCACGTACTCCCGTTCCCCTTCTGTCCCAACCGCCAGAGCGAAGCCGAAGGATATTTTGGGACGCGGATTAAAGCCCTCCGTATAGGACATGGCAATACCAGCTCGTCGGACCGCACGTTCAAATACCCGCGTTAGGTCAAGGTGTGCGATATACCGTGCATCTTCAACTTTGGTATAGGCGATTCTTAGCCGCATGGTCCTCACCCTTTCAACTCCATCTGAACCCCTCTGCCCGGGCATATTCCACACCCGGAACACTCATCATGCCGACAATCTATTGTTTTAATTCCCTGCAGTGCCCGGTGGTGTTCACTGACTAGGAACTGTTTCGTCACGCCACTCTCCAAATGCTCCCACGGTAAGATGTCATCATAATCCAGCGCCCGGTTGGCGTAAAAGTGGGGGTTAATGCCCAACTCTTGAAAAGCATCCCTCCACACATCTTCCCGGAATTGCTCACTCCAACCATCAAAACGAGCTCCGTGTTTGACCGCCCATTCGAGAAGTGGAGCAAGTCGCCGATCTCCTTTGGCAAAGACCGCTTCCAGAAAACTCGTCTTCACATCATGATAATTATATTTTAATCTGCGATCTCTCAATTTTTCTCGCAGATATCTTTGCTTAAGATCCACCGAAGCTTTTGCTTCCTG
>JBAQLX010000355.1:0-1847 GCA_049302315.1 Desulfosporosinus sp. | reverse complement strand
ACCTTGGAAACCGGTGCGGTGGTTCAAGTTCCTTTCTTTGTTAATGAAGGGGATGTGCTGATCATTGATACCAGGACAGGGAACTATGTTCAACGTGCCTAAAGGATAAACTATAGTGGTTTGCCCTTTGTAGATGTACGTCCGGCATGGTTGTCGTCTCGTAAGGCAAGGGTATGAGTAGTATAAGGAAAACAAGGAAATTTGTCGAAGCACTGTATGGAGTAAGAAGGGGAGATATGCAAAGATGATAATTTCACTGAATGGAAAAACGCCTAAAATTCATCCGGATGCTTTTATTGCGCCAAATGCTACGATAATTGGCGATGTGGAGGTGGAAGCAGGGGCTAACATCTGGTTTGGGGCTCAAATCCGTGGTGATGACGGCTCGATTTTGATCGGGGCCCGTGCCAGTATTCAAGATAATGTGGTAATCCATGTGGCGCCGGGCGGGAAAACGATCATCGAATCTGATGTGCTTGTCGGGCACGGGGCAGTGGTACACGGTTGTACGCTTAAAAAGGGTTGCTTTATCGGGATTAATTCCGTAGTCCTGGATAATGCTGTCGTTGGCGAAAAAGCGATGGTTGCCGCATTGAGTTTGGTACTGCACAACTGTGAAATACCGGCTCGTCATCTGGCTGTCGGGGCGCCGGCTCAAGTAAAAAAGGAAATTTCCGGTGAGTCTTTGAGAGTAGTCGAATTGGGGCCTGTCTTATATGCTGAAAATTCAAGAATATACCGGGAGCAAGGAATCGGCTTACCCGGACAAGCAGAGTAGATTTAGACCTGTTTGCTGAACAAACCGCCTTGGTGAATAGTTGAATCAGGAAAATATGCGTTGATGAGCAAATATTATCTTCTCTACCAACGCATTAAATATTTCTTCATCGAACTCTTCAAGCCATTCCGGCGATATACGCGAGGACATCTTCCGGTGTTGGAGTCTCGCCTTTGCGTGGCACGGAGTTCCAAAACGTCTGCACTTTTGGATCAGCATTCTCACGGGCGGTAGCAAGCAAGGTTTGGTGTACGGGGGTAATGGAGTTTTGGTCTTGCCTTGCGGTGCGGGCAATATGATGATCTTTGAAACAGTTTGAACTGGACAGGGACTTACACCAGAGGAGAAAAACCCTCTGTTTTTCTGGACTTCCCGGTGGATGTTGCTGATTATGAGCTGATTGATCTGTTTAATTGGCAGGATGAAGTAAAAGGTCTGATATCCCAGCTCGCATCGAGCACTACCTTGAAATTAAGATTAATTAAAGAAGAAAATCAGCCGGTTACAAATTGTAACCAGTTGAAAATGAGGTCGACCCCGTGATCTCAAGGGGAGCATATCAACCTTGGGGACAAGGGTTTTTTATTTTTGGCCTGCGTTTAACCGTTTAAGCGGATGCCGGAAATTAGCTGGGCTTTTTGTATAAATTTTAAATTACCTTCATATTATAAATGTGTACATTATTGACGTTGTGTACATATTATGCTAACATGGAGGTGCAAAGGAAGGTGAAAGAGATGTTTGTAATGAATGCAACCGATGTTCGCAAGGATTGGAGCAGCGTTACGGACAGTGTTGTCAGAAACAGGCCGCAATTTATTAAGCGTACGCATGACAAGATGATTTTAGCCAGTTATGCTCTTCTTGAAAACGTATTAGATGCATATAAATTTTCCGCAACGAAATTTGTTGAGGATGACGGTTCCGTAACTTTGGGGCTTAATGAGATTGATCTGATTGAGAATGCCGACAGTGAGAGTGATGCTCACCTGGCCTTGAGTAAATCAATTCTCGAGTATGCAGAAGACTACTTTAGGGAATTTTCGCTTTGGAGTGCGGCCCCCAACAG
>JBAQLX010000354.1:0-16633 GCA_049302315.1 Desulfosporosinus sp. | reverse complement strand
AGAACTGAAGTATTAATCAGCCCATTATTTACGATAACTTCGATTCAGCTGGCCATTGGCAGCTTCGTAATCACCAAAGTAACCGGCTTAGTTCAACTCCTCGTTCCAGCCTTTGGATTCTGCCCAGAACCTCCACTTTGCGAAGAATTCCCTGACATTCCGGAAAATCCATGTCTGAATTTCTTTGATCCCACTCTCACCCCGTTCCCAAGTGATTTCTTCCCACCGCAACTGGATACTTGCCAGTAATCGTTGATCATGTGTTGTATTCACCCTCTAATTATCATAAGTTATTGCCCTTCCAGAAAGAAAGGGCCGTCCATACGGCCTTTTCTTTTCCGCAGTTTGGATCACTTATTATGATGAAAAACAAAGGAAGTGATCGTATTGGCTTTCCTAAGTAGAACCACGCTTGCTCCACTTCTTCTAACTTATGACCACGAATCCATGTACCTGCACATCGATCCTCAGGGATGTGCTCTTTTCGGCAAAGACAGCCCGGAACCCTTCTACCGGATTCAGGAACCGCTGCTTTTAGCACATGGGATCATGACCGATGCCCAGACTGTCCATCTCGTCGTCCTGAAAACAAGCGGCGAACTCTGTTATACTCTAATTTCTGGTCCTGCAACACCCCAGACAACGTTAATCGCCAAACTTGATGTCCGTGCCTCAAGATACCAACGGCTCTTTCTTTTTCCACAAGGTAAAATAATACATATCTTTTACGCCCATACGCATCAAGCCATTCGAGATCTCTGGCGTATCGAACACCGTTATTGGGACGGCTCCTCCTGGCACAGTGTTCATTTGGGAGAAGTTGTTCACCCACGGGTACCCCTTTATCACGTTAATCTGGACAGACAGGGAAACCTTCATTTATTAACCATAACTTTCCAGGGCCGACATTCTCTCCTTTATACCAACCGCTTTAACGGAACCTTTCACATCTGGGGCTCTCCTGCCGAGACACTAAAAATCTCAGGTGAAGTCGTGGATATTGCCGCACTCATGACATCGGATAACGTTCATCATCTCTTCTGGGTCGTAAAGGCACCCAATGGACAGTTTGAAATTCGCTGGGCACAACAGACAGATGCCCATGAATTAGCAAGTACTTGGCATCCGTCACCCGCCCCTATCAAAACATTTAGTCCTCCCTGGAAAAGCATCGGGGCCTTGGAAATTAACGGGGTTCTATGGCTGCTGGCCCATACAGGGGAAGAAGTACTCATGCAAAATGATGGTAACGGCTGGAAACTGATTTCCTCCCATACCTCCTTCCACCATCCTTTCAAATGGGTGCATAAGGGTAGGCAAAATTGTCATCAAACTTACTGGTTGGAAGATCAAGCTGAGCGGCGCGCTCCGGTCTTTTTCCGTAATTTGGGGTTCCCTATTAAAAAGAACTCCCCTCCTGGGCCCACACCCTTTCAAACCACCTTACCCATTCTTACCCATGCTATTCCTCCTGTACCAGCCTTCTATCCTGACCAAATATCTCCCGATCTTCCTCCGTCAACTTCAGGCGCTCCCTCCCCGATTGAGGTAGATGAAGCGCCGGAAGTCCTCGATGTGGAGGCGCCCGATACACCTGAAAGCCCATCAGGGGATGTCTTCCCATCCCTACCTTTGAAAGAAAGCGTCGAACTCGAACGTTTAGTCACGACTGTGGCTCATCTCGAACAAGAAAATACTAACCTGAGTGTTGTCATTCAGACCATGCTCGCGAAATTTGATCAAATCCTTGGGGCCATTTCGGAAAATGTTAGTCAAGCCAAACAACCCAAAAAGTCAAAACCGAAAAAATCATCTTATCTTGAAGAATCAGCAGATCCACAAACCGTCTTTAACCCCTCTTTTGAAGAACATGATCCGGTTAAAGAAACCATATCCAATCTTGAAAAGGAAACCGAAAGTATATCTCAAGTCCTGCGGGTTATGCTGACCAAGCAAGAGCAAAGCGACTCATCTCTGGAAAATCCAGGTATACAGATTTCTCAACTCCAGGAAGAGAATAAAGGGATTAAGAATAAAGGGGGTTTTTGGAACAAATGGATCACCTGGATTTAGATACCAATCTTGCCGTAATTCTATCGAAGTATCCTCAAGCAGCCAATACCTTCCGTAAATTCGGCATTTCTCCATCTGGTTGAGGGGCCAGGCGCTTACTCAGTATGAGCGTTGAACAGGCTGCTCAACGATACCACATTAACCCGGCAACTCTGCTTAATTCCTTGGAGGCAGTGATTAAACAATCAAACCATCAATGGAGACACTACTAATGAAAATCCTGTTTTTAAACGATTCATCTCTATTAAGCCATGGATTAGCCTCGGGTTTTTCCTCAGTGGATGAAATCCGTTATCTCCCAGTCCGCTTGCCGGACTGGGAAGACCGTTTGACTGATTTGTTTAGAACATGGCAGCCAGATTTAGCTTTAGTCGAGGGTGTTTCAATATCCACCGCGGCAGGGAGACTCTTTCCTTTATTACGCCGTCATTCCCTTCCACTCATCTATTGGGCCATAGATGATCCCCCAGATTGGCGTCGCATGTCCCGACCTCTGGCGCGCGGCGCCAGTCTGGTTCTTACCCCAGCGGAAGAATGTCTATCCCTTTATCAGCAGGAGAAAATACGCGCGCTTTATTTCCACTTTGCCTGTAATCCAGCCTTTCATCAACCTACTGAACCATCGCTTAGACTAACTTGCGATTTGCTTCTCGTTGCTAATTACTATACCTCTTATCCTCAAAGGAGAATCGGGCTGGAAACAATTCTCACTCCCTTACGTTCTGGACCGTTTCATATAAAGGTTTTCGGTAACGAACACTGGCTGGCGAATACGGACCGTTACACGTTAGAACCCGGGGTATATCAAGGATATTTACCCTATGACCAATTACCCTGTGCTTATTCTTCGGCGAAAATCGTTTTAGGCTTACATTCGGTGATAAATTCTCCCTCTATGATGAGCATGCGAACCTTTGAAGCCTTGGGTTGTCGAGCCTTTTTCCTGACACACTGGTCTCAAGCAATCGAAAACATTTTTAAAAACCATGTTCATCTCGTCTGGAGCCGTCATCCGGACGAGACGATTGAGCTTGTGCGTTTTTATTTAAACCGTGCGGACCTCCGCCAAAAAATCGCCCGTCAAGGTCAAGAGGAAGTGTACCGCAAGCATACCTATCAACACCGCATCCAATCCATCCGCCAGTATCTCGAAAAGTTATAGACCGGCAAACTTCCTGATCTATTTCACTGCATTTACAATTTCTATAAAATAAGTATCTTTGAGGAGGATTCTTTATGAAAGTACTTTTCCAAATTCGCCCGGACTTC
Organism: Desulfosporosinus sp.; assembly: GCA_049302315.1. Lineage (GTDB taxonomy): Bacteria > Bacillota > Desulfitobacteriia > Desulfitobacteriales > Desulfitobacteriaceae > Desulfosporosinus. The sequence continues at coordinate 13,291 of JBAQLX010000354.1, read as the reverse complement.
ATGAAAAATCCTGCGGGAGATACTGTACAAATGGTTTCTACCGGGCAAGAGCTTAATAACCTTGACGTTGAAGTGCAAATATCAACTGATCCCAACCTTGATCTGTCTCCTTATGACTTTGTTCATATTTTTAATATTACCCGCATCAAAGAAAGTTATATGTTTTTTCTCAATGCCCAAAAGCAAAAGAAAAAGGTAGTCCTCTCCCCTATTTATTGGCCTCCCAATGCTTACTTCAAGCGTGAAGGTGCAAGCACAAATGCCCTGGCAGTCTGGAAACACATGCAGCCCATGCGGGCCCGCTTGGTGAGCGAAAGCACACTCTTGCTCCCCAATGGCCAGATTGAGATGAACGTTCTTCATCATGACTTTCTCAAGACCGCTCCTTATCAGGTTGTACCGAATGGATTCCCGGATTCATTCATTGGGACGACCCCTCAACTATTTCGGAAACAGTTTCCGAATCTTCCCAAGGAATTCATCCTTTGCGCGGCTAGAATTTCAGCACGTAAAAATCAGCATTGGCTTGCAAGAATCTCTCACGAACTGGGAGTTCCTCTTGTTCTTTCAGGACCCGTTAATGACCATAAGTATTTTGAGAGTGTGACATCCTTTTCGAACGTCATCCATATTGGTACTTTACAGGGAGAACTTCTCGCTTCTGCTTATTCAGCAGCACTTGCTCATGCCCTGCCCAGCTGGTTTGAAACCCCAGGCTTATCGAGCATAGAAGCCGGCGCGTGCGGTACCGTCGTGATCTCAACCGACCAGGGAAGTCCTCATGAATATTTCCGGGATATGGCCCTTTATGTACATCCAATGGATGACACAAGCTTGCGTACTGCCCTTGAACAATCCTTTTCGGCCTCTCCCCTCCCCTTAATGCAGCATATACATGATCATTATTCCTGGTCCAAAGTTGCTGAGATAACCATAGAAGCTTATAAAACCGTATTCGAGTAAGGATATTACTCCAAGTTATTTATCCTGGAGGCTTTTGAAATGAATCTAATCAATAAAAAAATCCTCGTTACCGGGGCTGACGGCTTTATCGGATCACATCTAACAGAGGAATTGCTGAAATTGGGCTGTAGCGTACGCGCCTTTGTTTTATATAATTCATTCAATTCCTGGGGATGGTTGGATTATACGCCTAAATCCCTACAGAATAATCTTGAGATATTTTCCGGTGATATTCGAGATTCGCATGGGGTTCAAGAAGCGATGAAAGGGTGTGAAGTGGTTATTCACTTGGCCGCTTTAATTGCTATTCCCTATTCCTATCACTCCCCGGATACTTATGTTGATACGAATATCAAAGGAACATTAAATATTCTTCAAGCCGCACGTAAACTGGGAGTTGAGAAAGTCGTCCACACCTCTACCAGTGAAGTATATGGCGCTGCTCGCTTCACTCCAATTAACGAAGAACACCCTCTACAAGGACAGTCACCCTATTCAGCCACGAAGATTGCCGCTGATCAAATGGCCATAGCGTTTCATTACTCTTTCGACACCCCCGTTGCCATCATTAGACCCTTTAATACCTATGGTCCGCGCCAATCAGCCCGGGCAGTTATCCCAACCGTAGTAACCCAAATTGCCAGCGGTCAACGTAAAATCAAGCTGGGCTCCACTCATCCCACCCGTGATTTCAACTATGTTCAAGATACCGTGCAGGGCTTTATCGCTTTAGCCGAGTCAGATGCTTCGGTCGGTAAAGTGATCAATATAGGCAGCAATTATGAGATATCTATTGGAGAATTAGTTGGACTTATCGCAGAAATAATGCAGGTTAAGATCGAAATTCTGACCGAACGGGTCCGCTTGCGCCCAGAAAAAAGCGAGGTGGGACGCTTATGGGCAGATAATACCAGGGCCAAAAAACTCCTGGGCTGGGAACCTGAATATGCCGGGCATGAGGGTTTGAAACGAGGATTGACGGAAACGATAAACTGGTTCAGGAATAGCGATAATTTGAAAAAATACAGGTCTGGTGTTTATAATCTATGAAAAAGCAATTCAATCCAAAGACAATTATCCAAACATTACAAAGTGTGTTACCCCGAGAGCAAAAATCAATAGCTCTGCACGAACCATTATTCAAGGGAAATGAATGGAATTATGTGAAGAAATGCCTGGACAGCGGCTGGGTTTCTTCGGCCGGGAGAAATGTTGACCTCTTTGAAAAACAACTGGCGGAGTACTCCGGGATAAAACATGTTATCGCGGTTGTAAATGGTACAGCAGCGCTTCATATCTGCTTGCAGTTGGCTGGAGTCACGACCGGTGACGAGGTTTTAGTGCCTGCGCTAACCTTTATCGCCACGGCCAATGCGGTTAGCTACAGCGGCGCTGTTCCCCATTTTGCGGACAATGAGGAAAGAACCTTGGGTTTAGACCCTTTCAAGCTGGGTGACTATCTTCATGAGATTAGCGAACTTCGAGCTGAAAGCTGCTTCAACAAGAAAAGCGGGCGGCGCATAAAAGCGGTGGTACCCATGCATACCTTCGGACATCCGGTGGATATTGACCCGCTGATAGAGGTCTGCCAGAGATATAAACTGATGCTTGTAGAGGATGCGGCGGAATCTTTAGGTTCATTGTACAAGGGTTATCATACTGGAAGCTGGGGACGGCTTTCGGCTCTAAGCTTTAATGGCAACAAGATCGTTACCACCGGCGGTGGCGGGGCTATCTTAACTAACGAATCCTCTCTTGCCGTTTTGGCAAGACACCTTACCCAACAAGCTAAACTGCCCCACGCCTGGTCGTTCAATCATGATATGGTAGGTTATAACTACAGAATGCCAAATATCAACGCCGCCCTGGGTTGTGCCCAACTCGAACAACTACCAGAGTTTATTGAGCAAAAAAGGTCTCTGGCAGTACGGTATCAGGAAGCATTTGCTGATTTGAAGGGTGTAAAAGCTTTTAAAGAAGCTGCCTTTGCCCGGAGTAACTACTGGTTAAACGTTCTGTTGCTGGATGAAGAATATTCCGCCGCACGGGACACTATTCTGGAGTTAACCAATAAGCTTGGCATCATGACCCGCCCGGCCTGGACCTTAATGCACAAGCTGCCCATGTATCAGTATTGTCCGCGTATGGACCTGAGCGTAGCTGAAAACCTGGAGCGTCGGATAATAAACTTACCCAGCAGCGCCTTTCTTTAGGGGAAAGAGGTATCATAAAACTTCTTATACATTCCTGAATAATCTTCCAAACATAACTTTATTTGCTTAACAATTTCTGCTGAAGTGCCATTTGATTCGTAGGGGTTCTTAATTCGTTGCAACTTTTCTTTAAAATCAAAAGAACAAGCCAAATCCAAGGCAGCTATTATTTCACCTTTTTCTGGTTTGCAATGAATCACTGATTCTGCACAAATCCTACCCTTTTGCCGATTGCCAATATTAATGGTTCCAACTTTAAGACTCGGCGCTTCAACAATCCCGCTTGAAGAATTCCCAGCTATAGCTGCACAGTATGAGACTAAACTTAAAAACCTTGTATATCCCAAAGAAGCAAAAACATAACTGCGCCTGGTATTCCTTTCTACAAACTCATCAATCATGCGGTTTAACGCCGAGCTTCCGCTGTCAGCGTTTGGTCTCGTAAACACTACCTGAAATTCAGGTCTTTCATCAAGAGCAGCTAACAACTGCTCAAACTGGTGCGCTGAATCATCCTCCAAAGTTGTTGCGTGAAAGGTGAGCTGGAGCATTTTATCACCTATAGCAATACCAAGTTCATTTTCCAGCTGCTCTTTGGTCAGCCTTTTTAGATTTTGAATGTTTTCAATCCCCAGATCTCCGACATTATACACCCGTTCCGGCGCTTCACCTAACTGGATAACTCTCCTGCGATATGCTTCAGTTGATGTAAAATGAATGTACGATAGCTTGGACACTGCATGCCGGATATATTCATCATTAGCGCCTTCCGAAACTTCGCCGCCGGATATGTGGGCGATTGGTATTCCTAGAACGACACAGGCACTGGCAATAGGCAACAATTCATACCTGTCGCCTAGTAAAACAACTATCTGAGGATGCAGTTCCATCAGCGCTTTGCCGATTTGAGATACCGCCATAGACATTGTTTGTAACACTTGCCCATCCTCGTTGCCCTGGTAAATCACTATCTTCCGCGCAATTTCAATTCCATCCAGTTCAATTTCCTTGTAGGTCATGCCAAATTCTTCTTCCAAATGAGCGCCGGTAGCAATTAGCTGAAGTTTGCACTCAGGATCTTCCTGAATGCGCTTGATGACCGAACTTAAGAGTCCATATTCCGCTCTGGTAGCGGTAATAACACAAATCCTGTATTTTTCTATCATAAATCAATCAACTCGTCCTCATGAAAATCACGCTTTGCCACACCGCCCAAGACATCATACCACTCCATTGGCGATATACCTGTGCCAGGTCGTTTAGTTGTGATATTATCCTGAGAAAAAACTTGACCTTTTGAAATTTCTTTTGAGGCAACGATGCTCTTTCTAGCGACTGCCATATTTCCTCTTTCAGATTCCGTTACATGCTTCTCACCGGTTCCCAGCGCTAACTCAATGTTACGTATGAATTTTACCATATTGCAAAGTTCGTCCGGTTCAACACTGGCTTTATGGTCAGGCCCTTGCATTTCACGACTTAAAGTGAAATGTTTCTCGATAACTACCGCCCCCAACGCTAAAGCGGCAATAGGAACTTCAATGCCAACCGAATGATCGGACAGACCTACCGGCAGCTCAAACCTCTCCTTTAGGGTTTGCATTGCCCGCAAGTTAACATCCCGCATAGGGGTTGGATAGTGGGTATTGCAATGAAGCAAAGTGATTTTGTTATTACCCTTGCTCTGCAAAATATGAATTGCAGCTGCGATCTCATGCATTTCACACATGCCGGTTGATAAGATTACCGGGTGGGATTGTTCAGCAATCATTTCTAACAACGGCAAGTTGGTAATTTCTCCGGAGGGGATTTTTATCATATCCACACCGATCGAAAATAGGAATAGCGCACTTTCAAGATCAAATGGTGTTGACAAGAAGCCAATGCCCTTCTTATGACAATAGTCTTTTAAGAGCAGGAAGTTTTCAAAAGGAAATTCTAACTCCTTTTCCATTTCCAACTGGGATTCATCTGCGTTGCTGGATTCCTTTTGATACTCAGCTTTTGGGGCAAATTTGGAGATAACCTTTTCACTTTTCCACGTTTGAAATTTTACATAATCCGCTCCAGCCTTTGAAGCTGCGTCTATTAAGCTGTAAGCTATATCCATTTTACCGTTATGATTAACACCTGCTTCGGCAATAATCAATGTTTTGTTCATTGTTTTCAGAATTCCTTTCGGTTATCCCCGATATTGAATTAAATGGTTATTATTGAAATTAAATTCTAAATTCATGGCTGTCCGAATGTCTAACAATTCTTTATATAGTTCCTTACAGAACACATTTCTTCCGATATAAAAGTCTATTCGACCATTTTTGTTAAACGATTTCTTAAATGAGAATAAACTATCCTCCATTCCCGCTCCGCCGCCAAGATGAAATCTGGTATAGCCATTTTCCGCCCCCCAGCAAGCGGCGGTATATAATAACAGGTTATTTGGCGCAAGATGCATATACTCACGCAAAGATGCCGCCAGATGGTAATGCAGATTACCGTTGCAATGCATCACAATGGCGGAACTTATTATTTTCCCGTTAAACTTTGCACTAAAAAGCGTATAATATTCTACAAGATTTAAGATCAGATCATCAAAAAACATCTGATTAAAGTAATAATATTCAGCTGAATTGTTACGCTGCATAGTGCTTTTATAGATCTCCAAAAACGCTGATTTGGCTTCTTTGCTACTGTCAGTTATAATCTCGATATTGTTTTTTTGAGCCTTTCTAACCATATTCCTGCTTTTTGAGTCCATATTTGTATAAATTGTAGCTATATCACATGTATCAATGAAAACGGTCTTTTTGAATCTTCGTAAATAGCAAAAGTTCTCAAAGGTTCTTTGATTCTGTAAAAGTGGGTGGAAACGAATGAACTGGGTAACAATATTGTTTACTCTACAGTAGCCATATATCAATTTGAAGAAATCGCTCATTTCTTTCTCATCATAACAATCCGTTAATGGCCCGCCGTAGCCGTAAGGTGTTGACCAGTCATAATACTTGCCTTGTTGTAGAAGACCACTAAACTTAACTGATTCCGCAATATCACTTTGCTGTATAACATAACATAAGCGCATTTTGTCGCCATGGTAATATAGCAACAACGGCTTCCCGTCATTTGTGTAACGGAAAGCTGAGACATATTCGTTTAAATAATATACATCGTGCGTGGCAAACGACTTTACGATATCGTTCCATTTATCTTTTTCACAAAAAGCGATTATTTCGAAGGTTCTCACAATTGCCTCCCGGATACCTGTTTATAACCCTGCACAGATATGCCATATCGGCTATACTATATCGTTGGTCAATAGGGAGCGAGATAATATGATCCGAAATGTACCTCACCGTATCATATGCACTAAGTCTTTGATCTTCTATTGGCCAATGAACAGGACAATATATTTTATTTTGATTTAAATAACTACGTAATTTTTCCCTATTTCCTACATAAAGCGGATAAAAAAACGGGCATACGCCCACATTAAGTTCTTGAAAAACAGACTTTACTAAGGGATTATTAAGAAATCTATATAAATAAGCCGCATTTTCCTTTCGCTTTTGGGCCGCTCTTCCGGTATCAAAAGCTTTAACGATTTCCTTGGAAAAATCTGATATGGCTAATATTTCGCTTTCTCCGGCAATCATCTTTTCTGCTTCGACAAACAACTTGCGATATGTCGCGTTACAATCCGTCAACCTGTTAAGGTATAACCCTTTAAGGAACATTCCTGCAATACGGGTATTGGTAAAAGACATTTCTCTATTTGAAGGTACAGCATCTATGTTTTGGGACAAAGAGTAGGCGACTCCGCCATCCGGCAAAGCAAACCATTTGCGCAGGCTAGCAACGCAATAATCACCGATAGTTTGCACTTTTGTCAAAATACTGTGGGTCGTGTCCTCAACAATAGTGATGGACAGCATGCGACAAAGATTTCGGATGGTAGTTAAGTCATTTTGATTTTGCAGAGTACCATAATAATGCATAACAAAGAAAACATCGCTATTTGGGGTACATTTTCGTTTTATATCATCAACATCCAAGGAATGATCTGTATTGATATTGTAAAAATCAATAGAGTAATGCTCCTGCTCAAAGGCTTGGATTACCGACTGGCAGATGTATGCCGGCAGTAATGCCCTTTTACCCTTCATCTGTCTCAATACGCCTCTGATCGCACTTCTGCCAGTGTTGAAATATACTGTTTCAAAACCCTTCAGCCTATTAAATAAATTATCTTTATTAGAAGAAAAGTGTGCCGCATCAAGGGAATATTCCCCTCCGATTTCAAATCTTTTCTTTGTCACTCACCCTTACCCCCCAGCGTCTTGCACATCTCTTCAAGTTCCTCCAATTGCCCTATATCAAGCGGACGTTCTCACCCACATTTCGATAATTAAGATTGGCGAAATCCTCTAAATGAACTGTCCTTTTCGAGATATAATCTATGAAGCGCCTCGTTTGTTTTAGTTATTTGCGCTGAGTAATAATTTGACAGAAGGTTTTGGTTAGCTTCATACAAAACTCTATGAAACTCCGCATCACTTAGATCGGTAAAATTAACGGACAGTAAGTCGGAATTTACATGCTTATGCTCATAAAAATCTTCACAGTCTTTCAAAAGGCCTTTTTCTAAAGCGTAATAGTATAAAGCAGAACCAGGATAAGGCGTTACCGGTCTGATGGTTCTCATCTGGGCATGATCGTCGTATTTTAATAAGAATTCAACCCCCAGCCGCAGCGATTCAGCGGTTTCGCCTATATTGCCAAAAATAATGTTGAACCCCGGGCTTAACCCCACTGCTAAGGTGTTTTCAATGCCCTTGACAATCTGTTTTACGGTCAGGGCTTTATTCATGTTGCGCAAGACCTGTTCATCCAAAGATTCAATTCCGTAGTTAATAAAGACACAGCCTGCCTCTTTCATTAACTTTAGAACGTCAGGTTTGGCGTAATTAAGTCTACCATTGCAATCCCACTTGATACTCAGTTTATTTTTAATAAAACTTTCACATAGTTCAACTGTCCTCTGTGGTGAATTCATTAAAAGCTCATCAGAGAAAGTTATAAATGAGATCATATAGTTTTTTTGCAAAATTTTAATTTCTTCAACGATGCTTCCCGGGCTTCGTCCCCGAAAGCCCTCGTCCATGCGGTAGCAAAAGTTGCACTTAAAAGTACACCCTCTTCCCGATAAGACGGGAAACCAGCGTTCATTATTTTTGCTATAGGGCACCCTGAGCAAACTATAATGGTCAATAGGGAACAACTCCCAGGCCGGAAAAGGTATCCCGTCTATATCTTCGATTAAAGCTTGCCGGGGGTTTTGCACACATACCCCGTTTTCCAGGAAAGCTATGCCGTTTACCGAACGTAACGGTTTTTTTTGTTCCAAAGCTTCCAGAAGGTTTATAACTGTAATCTCGCCCTCACCAATGACAATAGCATCCGCAGCGGTTTTATTTAAAAAATAGGCCGGTTCCGGCGCAGCCAAATGCCCTCCCAAAACATAAAAAGGTCTATGTTTGGCTTTATTTATCGCCTCGGATAGTTTTAATACTTTCCGGTATTGATAATATCCTCCGCACATGCTGACCCCAATAAAGTCATAGCGCTCTTTATTTAAAAAATCAGTTAAATGGGACTCTGGCCAGTGATAAACGTCTTGATTGTAAATCTTAACCTCATGCCCCGCCTTCAGACATACTGATGCGATATAGGCTAACCCCTGCGGAAACCATGAAATATAAGAATCGTTATCGTAAGCCACTAAAAGAATTCTCATTTCTCTACCTCACTTATTTTTGTCGTATAGTCACCTCTTAATCTTAAGTTATGCAAACAGATGCTGAATTTGTGTCGGTGATTTTAGCAGCAGCACTCTTCCTAAACAGATTCCATATAATGAAGTACCCTAGCGCCAAAGTGAGGATGCTTAAATGTGGAAAAATGTTCTTATCACCAGCGACACCCCCATTGTAAAAGCTATTGAAATAATTGATCGTGTAGGTCTGCAGATTGCTCTGGTGGTCAATGAAAATGGACGGTTACTAGGAACAGTAACAGATGGTGATATTCGGCGCGCCATCCTTAAACACCTTAGTCTGGATGAAACAGTAACCAAGGTAATGAACCCTGCCCCCTGCTTTGTCGACCACAACCAATCCCGAGAAAATGCCAACCTGCTGATGAAAAGTAAAAAATTTCGCCAAATTCCCGTTCTCGATGAAGAACACCGTGTGGTTGGTCTGGAAATCGCCGATGAACTCTTGACCCCCCCTCCGCGTGACAACTGGGTAATGCTCATGGCCGGCGGGCTGGGACGGCGCTTGGAACCCCTAACAGAAAACTGTCCCAAACCGCTGTTGAAAATAGGCGACAAACCGCTTCTGGAGACTATCCTGGAAAGTTTTATCGAACAGGGATTTAAGCATTTCTATATCTCAGTAAATTATAAAGCTGAGACGATTATCAACCATTTCGGAAATGGTTCCCGTTGGGCGGTGGAGATTGAATATCTGCCTGAAGGCAAGCCTCTGGGAACAGCCGGCGCCCTGGGAATGCTCCCCACTAAACCCGAAAAACCGCTGCTTCTGATGAATGGAGACATTCTTACCAAGATTAACTATGGTAAATTGCTCGACTTCCACGAGAAAAATCTGACCGACGCTACGATCTGCGTTAAGGAATATAACCTCCAGATACCTTATGGGGTAATCATTACCCGGAAAAATCAGCTCTTGAAAATTGAAGAAAAACCGCTACAGCAATTTCTTATCAATGGAGGACTATATGTGTTTAATCCCTCTGTTCTCGATTATGTCCCGGTCAACTCATATCTGGATATCCCCGTTTTCCTCAGGATGCTTTTGGATCAGGGAAAAGATATAGCCGTTTTCCCCATTCGCGAATATTGGATAGATATTGGACGGTTTGAGGACTACGAAAGAGCCAATAATGACTTTTCGAAGGTGTTCAAATGATAAATGGTAAGATGATTTTAGGAATAATCCCCGCGCGTGGCGGTTCCAAGACTATTCACCGCAAAAATCTTAAACTCCTGGCCGGTAAACCGTTGATCGCCTGGACAATAGAAGAGGCTAAAAAGTCTCAATACCTGGATCGTATAATACTCTCCTCCGAAGATGCGGAGATCATCGAAACGGCAACAGCGCTGGGATGTGAAACCCCCTTCGTTCGACCGGTTGAGCTGGCTCGAGACGACACCCTAGGTATAGAACCGGTAATCCATGCCCTGAATTGTATTGGTGTGCATTACGATTATGTAGTACTATTGCAACCTACCTCTCCGTTGCGCACAACCGATGACATTGACGGCTGTATCCATTACTGCGTTCAGGAAGGCGCACCGGTTTGTGTTTCCGTGTCTCTGACAGATAAACACCCCTTCTGGATGCACACCTTAGACGAACGCCACCGCTTACACCCGCTGCTGCAAACGGGTCAGTCAATCAAGCGCAGGCAAGACCTTCCCCCAATATATATTGAAAACGGCGCTGTTTACGTAGCTGAAACGGACTTCTTACTCCTGGAAAAAAACTTTAACACCACAGAAACCTTGGCCTACATCATGCCTCCCGACCGGTCGTGGGATATAGATTGCGAAGCGGACTTTCACTACTGTTCACTGCTCAAAGGAGGGTACTATGGTATTACGCACTAATATGGAACTACTAAAGGCGTCCTTTCCCGAACTATGGCAAAAATTTTCAGAGTTGGAAACCACGCTGGACAAAGAGCTGGTTAAGGCGGTTACCAACAAAGAAGGTCATACTACCTTGCAGGTAGAAAAAAACTATATCCATGATAAAAAGAATCCCCTCCAGGAAGGAATTGCTTTCATTAAACAGTTCGAGAATATTAATAATCATTCAGATATTCTTTTTTACGGGATTGGACTCGGCTACCACATTAAAGCCTTTTTGGAACGTTACCCGAATAAACCCTTTTCCATCTATGAACCGATTCCCGAGGTTTTTCATCATTTCCTGTGTCACATAGATCTAAAGCAGTTCCCGCTTCATTTAGTAAAATATTTTTATCTTGAGAACAAGCCGGACGACCCGGACATGTTCTTCTCTAACCTGGTGAAAAGGATACGCAGCTCCATATTAATCATCGATCTCCCCGCTTACCGGAGCATCTTCACGCAAAAACGCCAGGCCTTTTTCTCTTCATTTGAAAATCATTTGAGAGAGCGCCGCGATTCCTTGGCTGCTTATTCCACATTTCAAAAACGCTGGACTATCAATAGCATTAAAAACTTTATCGAGGTTCTGAACAGTCCTAATATCCTGCTGGAGAAGAAAGACTTCTTTAAAAATAAGCCCGCCCTTCTGGTCGCTTCGGGTCCATCCCTGGAAGCAGAAATAGAAAACTTAAAGAAAGTCAGGGATAACGGTCTTGCCTATATTTTTACTGTAGGAACCGCCCTCAACGCTCTGGTTAAGTGCGGGATTTATCCCCATGCCGCCTGTACCTATGATCCCAGCGATGAAAATCAAATTGTCTGCAAGGAAGTCCTGGAAAAAGGCCTCAAATCCATTCCCCTGATTTTTGGCAGTACAGTAGGATACGAAACCCTGGAAAAATACCCTGGTCCCAAAATGCATATGTTAATCAACCAGGATACCCTGGCAGCGTTTTATTTAAAACCCCAAAGAGACGAAAGACTGGAATTTGTCAGTGATGCTGCCAGTATTGCAGTAATAACCCTGCAGCTTTTGCATAAGCTGGGTTTTAACCCTATCATCCTGGTGGGGCAAAACCTGGCTTATCTTGATGGCAAAAATTATATGTCCGGTTCAACTTATCCCTTGCATGAAGCCAATCAAACAGAACTAAAAAGTGCAGTCCTAGTCAAGGACGTCTATGGAAATGAGGTGTCTAGCAGTAACAGTTACCTTCGCATGAGACTGCAAATTGAAAACTACCTCAGCTGTTTTCAAGATACGAACGTAATCAACACTACAAAAAACGGCGCTCATATTGAAGGAACCAGGTTTCAAACCCTGGATGAGGTGATGAAAGATTATCTACCTAACCGGATAGTTGAGGATGATTGGCGGATACCCTTAAACTGCAGTTATGATCTGGAGTATTTGATAACCCAAAACCAAATAATGAAAAATGCTTGTGCCAATGTTGCCCAGTTACTGGATAAATGCAAACTGGATCTGGATAATATCGCAACCCTGGCCTCGAGCGGTGATTTAATAAATATAGAACAGAGCTACGATAAATTTAATCTCAGTATGGAAAACTTAAGAACCAATCAGTTCTTTGCCACCTTTATCACGCCGATGAGCCGGGTCGAGCTTGAGTTATTATTACTTGCCATCCCTGAGATTTCCCGGGATAGAGACCCCAACAGAAAAGCGCAAATGATGGAAAAAGAGTTTCACCCCTACCTTACTGTTTGTGAACAAGATATCAATACTATAATCCCCCTGTTCCAGGAATTGAATAATACTATTCAGGAATACAAAAAAGTGTATATAGTTCGGAAAAAGGCTGCACGGACGAAGATCCTGCTGCTGGATTGTGATGGAATCCTCACCGATGGAACAATCTATTATTCAGCATCCGGGGAGGAACTGAAAAAATTCAGTTATAAAGACCGTGCCGGCATTATTCTTTTGCGAAAAAAAGGCATTCAAGCCCTGCTTATTAATCAGGAAGCCAACCCGGTGATAAAACATGCTGCTTTTAAATCAGGAATCGATACCATATCTTCAGGAGAGAAAAAAGGAATTGTAACAACTGTTCTGGAGAAATATGCGCTCGATTATACAGAGGTTGCTTGCATTATCAATGATCTGAGCGATTTGAAATTGTTAAAGCAGGTGGGGTTAAGCTTCGCAGTGAGTAACTCTTCCCCCGAACTCCAGCAAGAGGTCGATTACGTGCTTGCAGCCAACGGAGGACAGGGAGCAATATATGAAATAGCCGAACTGCTTACCAAAGACAAATATTATTAGATAAACACCGTTTCCAAGCCTTGCGACTCGAAAACGATGTTTGTTGAAAGTATGAGACAAGCTTTTTCGCTACACAACGCCTAGTTTTGGGCTTGGAAATAACTC
>JBAQLX010000353.1:0-1651 GCA_049302315.1 Desulfosporosinus sp. | reverse complement strand
GGGAGAGGTTCACCTTATTCTGCTTCGGTGGGGGTAGACTCCGACTTCGCCGCTAAGAATTCCTTTTGGGACGTGCGGCTTCGGCGAAACCCTCCACTGGAGGCTTTCGTCACCGAAGACTCGATGTTCTACTTTAGTTGAACGAGTTCACTTTGCAGACGATCAATTTAGGATACATCTTTATCTTTATCTTTATCTTTATTTTTATCTTTGTCTTTATCTTTGTCTTTATCTTTGTCTTTTATCTTTGTCTTTTTCTTTGTCTTTTTCTTTGTCTTGGCCATATCCCTGAAGATAGAAATTTCGCATTCCGTCAATATCCTCTTGAGATAGTTCGACAACCCCACCCATAAGTTGTGCAAGAAGCGTTACTTGCGCCGATTTTTCAACGACTTGGCAAACTCTGAAGGCTTCCTCCAAGTTTCGCCCGGCACCCAACATGCCGTGGTTGGCAAGTAAAACTGCATTTCTCCCTTCCATTGCTTTTACCGTGTTAATGCCAAGCTGCTCCGTTCCTGGCAGTGCGTATTCATTAACCCGCACATTTCCGCCGACAATCTGCACCAAATCTTCAACGGCTCCCGGAATTTCTCGCCGCGCCACAGCCATTACGGTGGCATAAGCGCTATGGGTATGCACAATTGCCTGGACATCCTCGCGAGCATGATAAATCGCCAAATGCAGCGGCATTTCAATGGAAGGTTTTCGAGTTCCGTTGATAGTGTTCCCTCTTAAATCCAAAATAACGATATCCTCAGGGACCAATGTATCGTAGCTCATTCCGGTCGGAGTGATGGCTATACAATCTTCTCCGGGAACCCGACAACTGATATTGCCCCAGGTTCCTACCGTGAGATTAGTCGAGAGCATTTTCATTCCTGTCTCGATAACTTTTTGGCAGGTTTCCAATCGTTGATCCATTAGATTATTCTCCTTCATATCTCTGGCTACAAGAAACATTTCATGTTTTTCGCACTAGAATCGTAGTTCCCTTAGCCAATTCCCTTACTCTGATTATTACTCTGATTATTATTGCTTTTGTGATTCTATATGAGGCCTTCCATCATTTTCAAAATCCCCAACCCGTCGAAAGCACAATTATGTATATAAGCGCCAGTGTTGGCGTGATTGTAAGGGACACAACAGCCTCAGCAGGCGTTATCACCGGTGCCGTAATCATGCAATATACTCACTGGTGTTATTAACCCAAACATCTTAGCAAGGCGAGAGGTGATTATCAGATAGCAATCCCCTGTTGTCCCAATAACACAAACCTTTGCTATCCTCTTGTCGGTAGTCCCTTTTTGTCAAAATACTTCTTCCCGAAGGACAAACTAACATTAACTAAGGTAATCATTACAGGCACTTCGATGAGCGGGCCGATAACTGCTGCAAACGCAGCTCCGGAGTTAATTCCAAACACCGCGACAGCGACAGCAATGGCCAGTTCAAAGTTATTGCTCGCTGCCGTAAAAGATAAGGTGACAGTTTGACTATAGGGAAGTCCTTGCCGCCAAGCCGTATAGAAGGAGACAAAATACATAATTATAAAGTAAGTGAACTCGTTCAACTAAAGTTGAACATCGAGTCTTCGGTGACGAAAGCCTCCAGTGGAGGGTTTCGCCGAAGCCGCACGTCCCAAAAGGAATTC
>JBAQLX010000352.1:0-1896 GCA_049302315.1 Desulfosporosinus sp. | reverse complement strand
CTTAAGCCGGTGACTGAAACTCACTCATCCTCCGTCCGCCTATCACTTTGTGCAGTATTTTATATCGGTATTTTGTCACCCACACTACGTGATACTTTATATCATATACTGTGTAGCTTCCCTTTTTGTAATCTACCATAGTAGCGATCACCTCTTTAATATAGTTTAGCAGTCCGCTACTACTTGGTCTACACTAGAAGCTGTCCCGACTGAAGTCGGGGGTATTAAACTAGGCGCATCACAAATAAAGGGATACCTTCCGGCATCCCCGCTAATATATTTAGAATAGGATTATCCTATATCTCTGGCATAAAGGGGGTTCCATTTAATGCATTTACTAACGACTCCATAACTCTCTGACCATTCTTTCTGGCCGTTGATATGTAGCTACGTATTCGGCAAAATACGTTGGCTCCATCGTCTCCCCTGAAACAACCTGATATCTTTTGCCGGAGTTTTTGCATACGCAAATCCCTTTCGGCTAAATTATTATCGAAGGGAACTTCAAAATTATACATGAAAGCTAGAGTTTCAATGTCGTATTTTTGCATCTTTAAAAGCAAATTCAGAGCTTTGCTTCGTAAAGGTTTGCCGGTTTTTTTAGAGAAAAGCTTGGGACTTTTTTCGTCGTCTTCCTTGATTCCCTCTTTAATTACACTATGAAACCCTGTCAGCCAACCCTCTGTTTGGGTGGCATCCATACCTGTCATTCCCGCTGCTTTCATAGCTTCAACCTGGTCTTTGAGTTCAATCAAAAGACCCGCCATGGTTTTCGCCCATTCATGATTGAAGTTCTCATAGATATCCTTAAGGTATCGAAGATTGTGGGCGTTACATTCCGCATGGGCACAACCTTCAAACGTATAATAAGTTTTCCAGTGATCATGCATAGCTGTTCCGTTAAACTTTGGCAATATATCAATTTTTATCGCAGCGTCAGTTCCTCTTTTCTTGTGCATCTCATAATAGGTGAGTTCCTCAGTCGAGGCTACATGAATCCATTTCGTTTTACCTTCTGACCTAATTCCGGTTTCATCAAAATGGACGACCTTGGAGTCCTTGATCTGTTGTTTTATAGCTTCGACTGGTTTTTGCAGGGCCTTATAAAGTTTTTCGCTGGTCGTTACTAACGTTCCTTGGCTTACATTCTGACCGATAATCTCTTCGATCGTTTCAACAGCCCTTTTGAGGGGAATAAATTGATAATCCGTAAGGTAAGCCATTAAGGCCTTCATTTTAACGCCATATTGGGTAGGCTGACTTATATTAGCTGGAAACTGTGATTTATGAACTTTACCGCATTTAGGACAGATCTTTTCGTGGGTTATATATTCAGTCACTATCGGCTTAATTTCAGGCAGTTCAAACTCTTGACGAGTTCTGATTTTATCGTCAACTTCGCTAAGATTTGCGCCACAATCGCAATGTTCTCTAATGGGTGCATCAACCGTATGATCAGGGTTTTCAATCTTAAGCAGTGTGTGACCTTCATGCCCGTATTGTCCGCCAGTGTGTCTCCCACTCTTTACACGGTTGTTTTTAATCGTCTTTTTGTAGCCGTCAGTTGAAGGTGGCTTACTGCTATTGTTGCTGTTTTTATTGAGTCTTGCTTCTAATTCAGCAATCCGAGCGCTAAATTCTAGGTTCACAGTGTTTAGGACAATTATCTCGCTGTTGAGGGTTTTTATTTCACTAGTAAGAGCTCCCATTTGACTCAAAAAATCGTGGTTGAGATCTTTTACCAAGGTAATAACTGCATTTATACCTTCATAGTAAGCTTTAATTATGCTCTCCTCAGTCATACGATCACCACCCACAAAGTTTTTATTTAATTATAGCAGATGGTGGTGCGTTTGGCCAGCTAATTTATTGAAATGTCAATGCCTGAGTAGTAAC
>JBAQLX010000351.1:0-5595 GCA_049302315.1 Desulfosporosinus sp. | reverse complement strand
GGGCTTGCCAGGTAATGGGATTGAGATATCCGATAATAAACCAGAGATTCATGAGCCATCCAAAGGCAAACCCGGAAAATAGCCCATAGATTGATAGACTTATTTTCCCTTGGAGAAGACCGGTCTTAAGCTCAATCCTGTCGGTTTGGATCCTAAAGTTTGCAGCCTACTTCCTATCCTTGAGCAAGCCATTGATCAGAGCAGGAAGGAACATGAAGACAAGAACGTGCAAATCGTAAGGGATTTCCAGTCAAATCCGCAAATATTCTGCGATCCTGTCCATATTGAGGAAGCTATTTTAAATCTGGTCAATAATGCGATAGAGGCTGTGAACAACGATGGTTCCGGACGGATAATCATTTCGGTAACGCAATCCAAACACAAGGCTAAGATTCAGATCCGGGACAACGGAGCGGGTATAGACAAATACCATGTAAAGCAGCTCGGGATTCCGTTTCTCACCTCAAAGAACAAGGAATCACATTATGGATTGGGGCTCTATTATGTGAAAAAGATCATTAATGTGCACGACGGGGAGTTTGCGCTTAAGAAATCCACGACAAAAGGTATCCTTGCTGAAATTATCCTTCCGATCATTAGGAAGAACTGAAATTACTCCAAGAAAATGATGGAGAGGGAGAGTGCATTGTTTCTTTTGTTTTTGCTTTTCTGGGGGATAGCGTATTTTATTTTTAAAAATCAATTTCGCACAACGGCACTTATTTGGGCTGCCATTTCTATTTTTTTCTTTGGATTTGGCGGTCTTTCGGCTTTTTTGCAAACGCTTCCTGAAACCAATCCTAGTGACTGGATTTTTCCGGCGGTGGCCGCATCGGTTGCCATGCTGTGGGGGGCTTATGCCCTGCTGATGTATACTCTTCACTACACTGAAAAGATGCCAAAAAGCAAAATACGTCAAAGAGTCATAGAATTTCTATGCGCAGTGCCTCTGGCCAGTTTCTATTTTATAATCCCCGCGATTCAGATGTTCGGACTTCGGGAACCGCCTGCTCTCTAGGCTTTCCACACGAAGGTAATGACCGCTTTTGTGACACCGTATTTTGTAGGCTCGGCGATCCTGCTGACCATCCACCTATTTCGCAGAGTATCTACTGTATGGCGCAGCGAAACCATCACATCCTATGTTTTGGTTGTTCCTGCCACGATAACCTTTTATTTGACCGCCTTTCTCATTCCCTGTTTTGGTTACACTGATTTATGGCGGGTCAATATTGTGACAATCATTGCGGAATCGGCGCTCTTTTTTAATTCTGTTTGTTCGTAATAATGCCTTTGGTCTTTTTTATCACCAGAGAAACGCAACGTGTGAGCAAATGGGCGAATCCATTATTGAAGGAGCGCGAGTTTTGCAGCATGCCATGAAAAACAATTTGCTCGCGGCCCGGCTTGCCTTGCAAAACGCCCAATATTACTATAATCAGGAGCAGAAAGATTCGGAAGCCATAATGAATGATATACAGTTGGCATATGATTCATGTGAGCATTCGTTGTCAATTCTGGAACGCATCCAGCTGAAAATACATCCTATTCAGTTGACCCTGGTAGACTGCACCTTACTGCCCATAATCGAGCAGGTGATTGATCAGAGCCAAACAGAATTTACCGACAAAAATGTGCAGATAGTAAAAGAATTCAAAGCAGATCCCCGTGTGTATTGCGACCCTGTCCATATTAAAGAAGTCATACTCAATCTTGTGAGCAACGCTATGGAAGCTATGCCTGAAGACGGAGCGGGGAAACTGACCGTTTCTTTGGAAGAAGTCAGGAAAAAGGTGGTACTTCAAATCAGTGACAATGGCTGTGGAATAGGGAAAGACCAGATGAAACGGTTGGGCATCCCGCTCGTGACCCAAAAGGTTGAAGGAACTCATTACGGATTGGGTCTGTATTCTGTCAAGAAAGTCATCGGAATGCATGAAGGGCAGTTTTTTCTCCGGCAAGCTGCGAATGGCGGTACGACAGTCGTGATTGTGCTTCCGGCGATCCGGGCGAAAAAGCGCAATATGTAACCCTATTGAATTTATTAGCGAAAGTGAGTTAACTTTCTATGGGAATTGTTCCAATAAAAGAACAGAAACATTGACAGTCTCGTATTTTGTAATACAATTGTATTACAAAATATATTTGGAGGTGTATTATGGCTAAAGAAGCAACATTGCAGGTTCGCATGGACGCCGTATTGAAAGATGAGGTAGAACAGCTCTATCGTAGCCTGGGAACGAGTTTTGCTGAGGCAGTTAGAATTTTTGCCAAACAAAGCATCGAAGAAAACGGAATGCCGTTTGTACCCAGAGCAAACAGAGGGGAGGCCTTTGGCATTGCTGCCAAATATGCAAATCCTAGCTTAATGGCACAGGAAGAAGGGGCTTTTGAAAGAGCGGTGACAGAGAAATATGGTAATAATTGATGCAAACGTAATTTTAAGATATATCTTTAATGATAATGAAGACATGGCAACTAAGGCAAAAGATATCATAGTTGAAGGAGCAATGACAACGGTAGAAGTTGTTGCTGAAGTAGTATATGTACTGCTTAAAGTTTATAAAGTAACCAGGGAAGATATCAATAACTTTATAGTAAGCGTACTGAATGAGGTTTATATTGACAAAAAGCCTGTGGTTCTTTATGCCTTTGAAGTGTTTAAAATTACATCAATGGATTTTGTGGATTGCCTTTTGATTGCGTATCGGAAAGTACTGGGTATTGATATCTTTACCTTTGATGCAAAAATCATTAAGTATTTGGACCATTCCATCTAATATTCATCATTTGAAAATATTTTGTTTTGCAAAAAAACAAGCCCGAATTTCTGCTTTTGAAAATCGAGGCATTTCATATTCTTAGAGAAAATCTTCCCTGACATAATGCCGGCGGCGTTTCCAAAGGGGCTTTCAAGCATGATGCTTATCTTGGTATGAAAAAAAATCAGAGTATACGGTGTCAAGATAGAAGGGATATAATGATCAAAAATAGACCTTTTTATATTTAAATTTGTATTTGGTGCATTTTGGTTTTCAACTAGGAGAGGACTAAAGATAAAACAATTGCATCAGCGGATGTAAAAGAAAAAGAAAGTGGGGGGATAGTGTGAGAATCTTTAAAATTAGTAAGGTGAATATATTTCTTGTTGGCTTAATGATGATGGTTTTTTTATTGTGTTGGAGCAGTCAAGCACAGGCAGACTAGGACGGGGATTATACCTATACTGTAACAGACGGGCAAGCCCAAATTACGGAGTACTCATACCCAGGGGCTGAAGGAGTTGTTACCATACCAAGTACATTAGGAGGAGTTCCTGTTACAAGTATCGGCCAAGGGGCTTTTCAGGAGCACACTAACTTTACGAGTATTATCATCCCACAAGGAGTAACAAGTATCGGCGACTACGCTTTTGGCTGGTGCACAGGCTTAACTAGTATTAGTATGCCGCAAGCAGTAACAAGTATCGGTATGCAGGCTTTTGCAAGCTGCACAGGCTTAACCAGTATGAAATTTAACTCGTCAACAACAATAATACCTGATGCTCCAGACACAATTCCAACCCAAACAAAGATCATCGGCTACGCCCCATCTACCGCAAAAGATTACGCTGCAAAATATAACAGGACGTTCGAAGTTATAGGCGTAACGCCGACAATCGAAGTGTTGACGGTGAGCAATCCAACCACAACAGGATTCACAGTAGCCTTAAGTCCATCACTTGATGCTTTAACAGCAAGCAACTTCACACTTCTTAACAGTTCAAACAATCACGTAACCATTACAGGGGTGACAACATCAGACAACGGAGCAACCTATACGATTAGCGCAGCATTGAGTGCAGGCCAAACATACACAGTCACGGCAGCGAATACCGGCTATGACTTTGGTAGCCCTGTAAACTTGACTGTGACCAACCAAAGTCCCGTAGTGACCAGCCTTAGCCCTAGATACGGGCGTGTATCCGGAGGGACAACAGTAATCATTACCGGAACTGGTTTTACCGGAGCAACTGCTGTTCAATTTCACTACATAACTGGGGCTGCCAGTACAACCACCAATGCAAGCTTTACTATTGATAGCGACACTCAGATTACAGCCACGACACCGGCAGCACCTCCGGGAGCATCTGGTCAATTTCCTGTGACTGTAACTACACCAAACGGCAGCAGTCCAATTGAACAGACCGGCGACGTGTTTACCTATACCGTAAAACCAGTAATTACTCTTAATGGACTAAGTGATGTAACCGTACAAGTCGGCGGCGCCTACACTGACGCCGGAGCAACAGCCATAAATAGCAGTGACGTGGATATTACATCAAGTATAATTGCAACCGGGACAGTCGATACAACTAAAGCAGGGGACTACACTATTCACTACAACGTCACAGATTCCAGTGGCGATGTGGCTGATGAAGTTATACGGACTGTACATGTGGTGACGGTACTCGCACAATTCTCAGCTAAACCGATAATCCAAATTGGTGCTAATCCCAACGATAATAACAGTCTTGGAATATTTATTGGGCTTGATAACATTGCAGGTCAAACCGGAAATACAATTGCTAATCCCAACCCCGACGTTGCCGGATATAACATCGAAGTTGATTATGATCCAGCTAAAGTAAACGTGCTTGATGTTGTCGATGAAGTACACATGGGTCAATTCACTAAGAATGTTAATGCAGTGGCGGGCAAAGTACTTGTTGCTGATGCGGCAACTAATGGAATAACCAATTATAGTAAGCTATTCTTTATTCCGATTAACTTAATAGGGTCTGCGCTTGATTCGACAAGCCTGCAAGTGAAGTATCTTAATGTAAGAGATACAAATCTTGACCAGATTGACGTTGAAAATCCTGTTGCTTTGGTATTCCAAAGAGGTAAAATCTATAACGAAGGATTAGGAATCCAGCCTAATATCAGCGATGTGGTAGCAGGGTTACAGTATTTGGCTGGACTAAGAAATGCGGGAGTAGATTTAGGCCAAGTTAACCTGATAAATATGGCATCCATTGTGGGCCAAGAAGCTGAGAGTACAGTAATTAAACCAAGTGTCAAAGATATTATTGCCCTGATGCAGTACTTGGTGCAATTGCGTGATGTAAATTTCAATACTGTTAATAACCAATAGTATATGCAAGCGGTAGAATAAATAGCGTTATCTAAAAAACAAGCCCAGATTTTCAGCTTGATTGAAAACCTGGGCCCGTTCTTATAAATCCTTCACTTGAAATATCAAAAGGTAGCATAGTAATTGTAATATTATGCGAATCAAAAATAGTTGTGCACTGCAAGACACGCTGGACTTCACGAGCTACTCGATAATGTTCCTCACCAACAACTTCTGGATCAAGGCTGGTCGAGTTACTGTCAAGGACGTCAACAGCCGGGTAAATACTAATCTCTGTCAAAGCGCGGTTCATAACGATCGTAGCGTCGAGGTGAGCAAATGTTGCGGCATGTGCTGGGTCGTATACAAATGGAAGCGGCATGTTTAATTTCATCATACGAGGCACCCTTTGCAAGGTTGGGCTAGGACTGAAGGAAGCCAAAATATATCAGCACGAAAATACCAAGCACAATTCTGTAA
>JBAQLX010000350.1:0-1674 GCA_049302315.1 Desulfosporosinus sp. | reverse complement strand
GCAAGATGCTCGAAATCATAGAGCAAACTACGGTTAAAAAAATACTGGCAATCTACGAAAAATACAAGGGTAGGCTTGACCTATTCCACGTCGCCTTTTCCGGTGGGAAAGATAGCGCCGTTTTGCTTGACCTTGTTAAAAAGGCTTTACCCAAGGGTAGTTTCGTGGTTGTGTTCGGCGACACGGGGATGGAGTTTCCGGATACGTACGATTTGATAGAGAAAACCCGCCAATCCTGCGAGGGGGAGAAAATACCATTTTATATTGCAAAGTCGCACCTTGAACCCAAGAAGTCTTGGGAGATGTTTGGCCCCCCGTCGCGTGTTTTGCGCTGGTGCTGTAGCGTACATAAAAGCACACCTCAAACGCTGAAACTACGAGAAATCACAGGAAAAGACAATTACACAGGTTTGGCATTCGTGGGCGTTCGCGCACAAGAAAGCGCGACGCGTGCCGAATACGAATACGAGAATTACGGCAAAAAGCAAAAGGGACAGTACAGCCATAACTCTATCCTCGAATGGACATCAGCAGAGGTGTGGCTTTATATATATGAGAACGATATTCTGATAAATGAAGCGTATAAAAAAGGAAGTGCTCGGGTAGGTTGCATTTGTTGCCCTATGGGCGGTGGTAAGGCAAGTTTTACAGAGCGCGTGAATTATCCCGAAGATTCGGAGGTGTTCTTATCGCACATACGAAATAGCAACGCTCGGTCTATGATTACTGTCGAAAATTATGTTGCGGGTGGTGGGTGGAACGCGAGGAAAAATGGTCGCTATCTTACAGATAACAAACACGTTTACTCCGAAACAACTAAAAATGGCGAAATAATAATTGATATCACCTCTCCAAAGACAAATTGGAAAGAGTGGATTAAGACAGTAGGTGAATTGTTAGAGGAAGATAATAACTATACTATTGCTTTCAACGGTCAATCTTTTAGCTTTGCCTGCAAGACCAATAAAAAGGGCTATACCGTCAGATTGCCAGAGAGGTTTGCGAAAGAGAATCCTTTGTTTGGGAAATTGTTTCGTTACACATTTAGAAAAACGGCGTATTGTGTGGCTTGCAAGACCTGTGAAGCGATTTGTAAGAACGGATATATTTCTTTTAACGGAGGGCTGAAAATCGATAACTGCAAACACTGCTTTGAATGTCACTCTATGACTGCGGGGTGTTTGGCATATGATTCGCTAAAAATACCGATTGGAGAGGGAAAAAAAATGAAATCAATAAACTGCTTTAGTAATCATGCGCCCAAAACAGAATGGCTTAACGACTTCTTTGAACAGGGGAGAGATTTCCTTGTAGAGAACACATTGGGTCCTGTGCAGAAAACGAAGTTTAAGCGTTTTCTTAAGGATGCTGAACTTATTACAAAGGACGATTTGACACCATTTTCCGAATTGGGAGCTGTATTGAATTGTGATACACATATCTATTTGGGGCTTATGAGCATTAACCTTGTTGCCAACAACCCTCAGTTAGAGTGGTATGTGCAAGAAATGGACATCGGCAGGGCGTATAGACGAAGCGAGTTAGAGGATAACCTTATTGCCAATGGCCAAAGCAAAGACAATATCTCAAGCATTATTAATGCTTTCAAACGTCTAACCGAGACCCCGCTCGGCACGACCCTCCGCTTCGGCTACGTTACCGATGACGGTGACC
>JBAQLX010000349.1:0-3158 GCA_049302315.1 Desulfosporosinus sp. | reverse complement strand
TAAAACCAAGAAAATATATGAACAGATTGTTGATCAAATAGGGCTATTGGTTGCTGAAGGGCAGTTAAAACATGGCGATCGTTTACCTTCAGAGCGTGAATTAGTTGAACAGTTTAAAGTATGTCGTGCAGCCATTCGTGAAGCCATCAGTGCTCTTGAAATGATGGGCCTTATTGAAGTACGCGCGGGAGAAGGTATGTACATCAGACAGGTAAACATTGACTCTGTGGTTGCTCCCCTCGCTTGGATGCTATTTATTGAAAAAGATACGGATCTGGAACTTTATGAAGTTCGTAAGATCCTGGAGGTACAGGCTGCGGGGCTAGCGGCGGAGAGAGCACAAGTTGGTGAGATTCGGGAAATGTACGAAGCCTTGGAAGTCATGCGCATGGATCTCAAGGCAGATTGTATAGGGGAAGAAGCGGATCAGCGTTTTCATTTTGCCATAGCTATGGCCACGCATAACAAGATCCTGATGCGCTTGATGAACACTATCTCAGATACTATGCGAAAGACTTTAAAAGCTAATCGCAGCAAACTTTACGGAGACAGGAATACACCAGAGAGATTATATCAGGAGCATTTTTCCCTATATGAGGCAATCAAAAATCACAACGTCTTAAAGGCTCAGCAGCTTATGCTGGATCACTTGGTCGGCGTTGAAACCCTACTGGCGAAGTACTTACTTTTGGACGATAAATAGAAGAGGCGGAAACACAAATGTGGGGTGTTTCCAGCCTCTTCTATTAAATAAAGAAGAGAGTTTTGGATAGAGTAGTGTAGGATAGTTAGAAGTTAAAGATAGTGAGGATAAGACATGACATGCCAAATGGTCTACCACAATGGGAATTGTCTAAATACGAAAAAGCCGTTTGCCCGTGCATGTAAACTGTGCAGCGAGATTTGTCCGCATCAGGCCATCTCGGAATATCGGCAGTTGAATGCCAAACAAATTTTTAATAATACAGATTTATGCTTGGTCTGTTCGATCAGTGATCCGGGCAGCCTTGGGTCTTTCTTCTAATAGGGGGCCTTCCCAACCGATGCGACGAAACATATAGGGGGCTCCGAAGGAAGTCCACAGCCCGCCTATAGTAAGAACAGGCAGATAGACCCAGGTATAGTGTTGAGTTAGGGGATTCCAGAGCCAAAGCCAAAGTCCCAGCAGGGTGAGACCTACGAGTGTTTTAAAGAGTGATGAAGTAAATTGCGTGTGTTCCCGGTAATCCAGAAAGGTATCCTCCAAAAAATATCCGCTTGTAAATCCGAGCACAAAACCTGCCATTTGCCACCCAGCTGAGGTGTGGTAAACAAGTAAAAAAAGCAGGGGAAGCGTGCCGGAGAGGAGGAGTTTTGACGATAAGGAAATGGAGAGTTTAAACAGGGTTTCATCAAGGCGTTGAAATCCCAAGACCATGAGGGCGCCGAAAAAATACCCGCCTAGGATGTCTCCTGGCCAGTGTACACCTAGATAAAGTCTCGAAAAGCCTATGCCCAGGATCATGAAAATTCCTATCCTATGCCAAATTTTCTGTCGTCGCCAATGCTGCCATACATAAGGGTAAAAAGTAGCGGCCCCTTGACTATGACCACTGGGAAAAGAATTCCCCGCAGCGGACGAAAGATAGAGTGAGCGGACACCCGCTTGGCCAATTGGCCGCTGGGTGTGAAATAGGTCTTTTAAAAAGCCATTAAAAGCCATAGATGTCAGGAATAAGACGGCTAGTCGGAAACCGAAACGTTTGTCCACATTCCAAAAAAGAACCACAATTATCAGAATGTAAGTCGGTTCACTTCCTAAAAAGCTTAGTAGAATAAAAAAAGCATCGGTACTTGGGTTATGAAAGAATTGAATCGCTTCAAGACTCATGAAACATGCCTCCTGTAGTGACCTTTAGTCTGTCGACTAGGATTTATTGTCAATTTTAGCATAGAAGAGTTCCAAGGACAAAAAAGAGGGGAGGAAGTTTCTTGGCACGGTCGCACTATCCTTCCCATCCATGGACAAGTCAACGCGGTTCTTAACGCCTTATCGACTGCGCTTATCGACGCGACTCCTCTCTCCGTGCTCTTTTCAGCTAAGACACTTCCTCCGAAGAAAGGAGTAACCAAATGAACGAGTATCAGGTTATTGTGGTTGGCGGCGGAGCAGCCGGGATGATGGCTGCCGGACAAGCAGCGCAAGGCGGCGCGAAAGTTCTTTTACTTGAAAAAAAGGAACATTTGGGCCGAAAACTTGCAATTTCAGGGAAAGGGAGATGTAACTTAACCAACGAAGAAAACGTCGCGAATTTTATTAGCCACTATCCTGGAAATGGGCGGTTCTTACAAGGAATATTAAGAGATTTTGATAACGTGGCTTTACGGGAGTTTTTTGCCCATTATGGGGTAGAGACGAAAGTTGAACGGGGAGGGCGCGTTTTTCCTGTCTCCGATGATGCCGAAAAGGTTGTTCAAGCCCTTACGGCCTTTCTGGCGGAAAAGGGAGTTGAGGTACGATCGGGAATAGCTGTGGAAGAAATTTTGGTTGAGAATGGGCAGGTCAAAGGGGTACGAGGGGCTGGCCAAAAACGATATTTAGCGCCAGCGGTGATCGTGTGTACCGGAGGGTCCTCTTACCCCGCTACCGGCTCCAACGGGGATGGGTTTAGGTTCGCCCGGAAACTGGGGCACAGGGTTATCACACCTCGGCCGGCTCTGGTTCCGCTGAAAACCTCCGAAGAGTGGGTGAAGGAACTACAGGGGCTTGCTCTGAGAAATGTCGAAGCCTCCTTGTGGATAGGCGGCAAGAAGAAGATTACAGAGTCCGGAGAAATGTTGTTTACGCATTTTGGGGTATCGGGTCCCATCATTTTGACGATTAGCCGTCAGGCCGGGGATGCACTTGGCGGAGGAGAACAAGTCGAGTTGCGAATTAATTTGAAGCCTGCGCTTTCGTCAGAACAGCTGGATGCCCGGGTGCAACGGGATTTTCAAAAGTATAGCAATAAGCAGTTCAAAAATGCACTGGAGGACCTCTTACCCCAAAGTCTGATTCCCGTCATAATCCGCTTGAGCGGGATAAAACCGGAAGGGGTAGTGCATCAAATCAGCCGTGAAGAACGAAAACGCTTAGTTGGGTTATTGCAAGGATTACCCGTTACAATTACGGAAACCCT
>JBAQLX010000348.1:0-4670 GCA_049302315.1 Desulfosporosinus sp. | reverse complement strand
GGATACCAGGGACAGCCGCAGGGGCCACGCCCGGGATACCCGGGACAGCCGCAGGGGCCACGCCCGGGATACCAGGGACAGCCGCAGGGGCCACGAGCGGGATACCAGGGACAGCCGCAGGGGCCACGAGCGGGATACCAAGGACAGCCGCAGGGGCCACGAGCGGGATACCAGGGACAGCCGCAGGGGCCACGAGCGGGAATGCCCGCACGAGCTGGTGCAGGTGTTCCGACGACCCCAACGATCACTGAGCAACCCAAACGTCAGCTGCCGGCTACTAAGAAAGCCCAAGACAAAGCCTATGAGCGGAAACGTGAATTAGAAAAGGAAAAAGAAAATACGATCCGTTCACCACATCGACGTTTTCAGAAGCATCCTAAAAAAGAAGCCCGGGATACGACGCCAAAACACATTGTGATTCAGGAAGCGATTTCAGTACAAGATTTAGCCGCGAAAATGAGCCGTAAGGCGGGAGAACTAATTAAACACCTTATGACTCTGGGTGTCATGGCTACCATTAATCAGGAGTTGGACGCGGAAACAGCAACAATCTTAGCAGGTGAAATGGGTGTTACGGTTGAGGTAAAAGCAGAGAAATCAATGGCTGTTATTGAAGAAATCGTAGATGATCCGGAAGACCTCGTTTTTCGCCCGCCAGTAGTAACCGTAATGGGACACGTTGATCATGGAAAAACGTCGCTCTTGGATGCCATTCGTACCACGCATGTGACGGCTTCGGAAGCCGGCGGAATTACTCAGCATATCGGAGCGTACCAAGTTGAAATCAACGGTCAAAAAATTACGTTTTTAGATACACCTGGACATGAGGCCTTCACAGCAATGCGTGCTCGAGGCGCCCAAGTCACGGATATTGCAGTTTTGGTGGTAGCTGCGGATGATGGAGTTATGCCTCAAACTGTAGAGGCTATCAATCACGCCAAAGCGGCGGAAGTTCCCATCATCATAGCCATTAATAAGATAGATAAAGAAAATGCAGCACCGGAAAAAGTTAAACAAGAACTGACAGAGTACGGTCTTGTGGTTGAAGAATGGGGCGGAGAAACCATTGCCGTTCCTGTATCCGCAAAAAGTAATCTAAACATCGAAAAACTTCTGGAAATGATTCTGCTTGTCGCAGAAATTCGGGATTATAAAGCAAATCCGAAACGTCCGGCCGCAGGAACCGTCATCGAAGCTGAATTGGATAAGGGTAAGGGACCGATCGCCACAGTTCTCGTTTCCAAGGGTACGCTCAATATTGGGGATGTTGCGGTAGCAGGCTGTGCATTTGGGCGAATTAAGGCTATGGTGGATGATAAAGGGCGACGTGTTAAAAAAGCAGGCCCATCCATGCCGGTTGAAGTTCACGGCTTATCCGAAGTGCCTGAAGCGGGAGAATTATTCTATGTTGTCGCGGACGAAAAATTGGCTCGACAAATAACTTCTGCCCGTATTGCAGCGCGTCGAGTTGAAGATTCCCAAAAAACCGTCGTTAAAGTTAGCTTGGAAGACCTTTTTGACAGGATCAAAGAGGGTGAAATCAAAGAATTAAATATTATTATCAAAGCAGACGTTCAAGGGTCGGTTGAAGCTTTACGACAGTCACTTCTTAGGCTTTCGACGGGTGAGGTTCGCGTCAACCCAATCCATGGCGGAGTCGGGGCTATTAATAAAAACGATATTATGCTGGCCTCTGCTTCAAATGCTATTATTATAGGCTTTAATGTCCGACCGGACTCCAATACGAAGGCTACGGCTGAACTGGAGGGCGTTGATCTGCGTCTGTATCGAGTTATATATGATGCTATTGAAGATGTCAAAGCGGCTATGACCGGTCTGCTGGATCCTACATTTAAAGAAGTTGAGTTAGGTAAAGTTGTTGTGCGTATGGTCTTTAAAGTCCCTAAAGCGGGAACCGTTGCTGGTTGTATGGTAACCGAAGGAAAGATTGTCCGTTCAGCTAAAGTGCGTGTTATTCGGGATGGTATCGTTATTCATGAAGGGGTAATGGAATCTTTGCGACGCTTTAAGGATGATGTTAAAGAGGTTGCCGAGGGTTATGAATGTGGAATTGGCATCGAGAAATTCAATGATCTCAAAGAAGGAGACATCATTGAAGCGTTTATGATGGAAGAAGTCAAGCGCACACTATAGTTGTAAATCGGTCCTGGAGGGATAAACATGTCAAAACATCGACCTAATCGTTTAGCTGAAACGCTCAAAGAAGAAATTTCTCAACTCATTCGTGTGGAACTAAAAGATCCTCGCCTTGGATTTGTAACTTTGACAGATGTAGAGGTTGCGGGCGATCTGGCTCACGCGAAAGTGTATGTTAGTGTTCTGGGGACCGAGGATGAAGTGAAAACATCCTTGGATGTGTTGAATCGGGCAACAGGGTTTGTACGTTGTGAAATTGGGAAGCGCATACGTCTCCGACACGTTCCAACAATCGTTTTTGTATACGATCCTTCCATAGAACATGGTGCACACATAGCGAAGTTGTTGAGGGATGTTGGAGTAATTGACGATAAAGGTAAGGATGAATCTCATGAATAATGAAAACAATTCTGAAGAGATGATTGAAATATTAAGAAAAGCGCCAAAGGTGGCGCTTTTCTCCCATGTTTCGCCGGATGGAGATTGTATCGGGTCAATGTTGGCAATCGGTTTAGCTTTGGAAAAGATGGGCAAAGAAGTATCATTTTATAATCCGGATCCCGTGCCAAGCTATTTGGCGTTTCTACCGGGTTCTTCCCGGATCAGGCAGGAGCTTCCTTGCCCCCAACCTAAGATCTTATTGTTTGTGGACTGCTCGGATTTGGGGCGCGTTAACATGACCCGGTCCGAAATTCTTGGAGACAGTACTGTACTTAACGTAGATCACCACATCTCAAATCTGTTCTTTGGGGACTTTAACTGGGTTGATGCTCAAGCTAGCGCGGTCGGAGAAGTTGCGCTGACGTTCATAAACCGGTTGGGTGTGGAAATTGATGGGGACATGGCCACCAATCTCTACACAGCGATTGTGACGGATTCCGGTTGCTTTGAGTATAGTAATACGACAGCGCAAACACACCGCTTAACTGCAGACCTATTAGATAAAGGTGTGGATTTGTTAAGCATACACAATAACATATTTAACCAAAAGCCCCTTGCTCAGATCAAGTTGCTTGCATGTGCCCTGAACGGATTAGAAATCCATGCGGATGGGCAGCTGGCGATTATGATTTTAAGCGCCGAAGATTTTCAAGGAAGTGGTGCAAAACAGGAGTTGAGTGAGGGACTGGTTAATCACGCTCGGAGTATTGCGGGTGTTGAGGTAGCAGTGCTCCTGAAAGAGGTTGGCCCAGAGATTAAAGGGGCTCTGCGTTCTAACCTTTGGCTGAATGTCAATGAGATTGCTGCCCAGTTCGGAGGAGGAGGACACCAGCGGGCTGCGGGGTGTACTTTTAGAATTCCGATGGCTGAGGCCAAACAAGGCATAACTACCGCGATTGAGGAGGCGTTAAGGATTGGAAGGGATCATTAACGTCCTTAAACCACCAGGAATGACATCTTCTGATGTTGTTGTCTGGATGCGAAGAGTGTTAAAAACTCAAAAAATTGGCCACACAGGGACGCTTGATCTTGGGGTGGCCGGAGTTTTACCACTTTGCGTGGGTAAGGGAACACGTTTAGCAGAATACATAACAGAACAAGGGAAAGCTTACCTTGCTGAGGTTACGTTTGGAGTTACGACAGATACTCAGGATGCATTCGGTAAAGAGGTTTATCGGACTAAACCAGATTTGAAACAGTGTGACTTGGAACGGATAATACCGAATTTTTTAGGTAAATTATCACAGAAGCCTCCGATGTTTTCGGCGGTTCGTCAAGAAGGAAAACACCTCTATGAATATGCTCGCCAAGGGTTGTCGATTGAGAGAACGCCACGCGAGGTATTTATTTATAATTTAAAACTGGTAAAATGGTATCCAGAGGAGTTTCCCCGAGCGATTTTAGATATTGAGTGCTCAAAAGGGACATACATACGGACAATCAGTCATGATCTTGGACAGGCATTGGGCTGTGGAGCGCATATGTCTAATTTATTGCGCATTCGTTCCGGTCCGTTTAAGATCCAAGAGAGTTGGACACTTGAGGAGATTGAAGAGGCGGTTCGCATGTCGACTTATGCCTTTTTACTTCCGCTCACAGCCGGAATAGATCTGCCGCGGGTATTTTTATCAGCTGCTCGAGCCAATGCTTTTCGGCATGGCTTGCCTACCGACTCGAGGTTCGTAGATCGAGGTTCGAGGTGCGAAGTCCGAGGTCCGCAGTACGAAGTCCGTGGGGCGCAGTGCGAAGATGGTGGTTCGATGTGCGAAGATCGTGGTGTGCAGTTCGATCCTAACTCCAGCGTTCGAACCTCGAACCTCGAACCTCGAACTTCGAATTTCGTCCAGGTTATTGAGGACGGCGAATTGATTGGAATTGGGGTCTGGCGAGGGGAACGCCTTTTCCCACACAAGGTTTTTGGATGATACCAAGTTGCTTTATTCACTTAGGAGGTCAAATTCGTGCAAGTTCAAACAAGTCTGCTTACAAACAAACAACCCTGTGTTTTAGCGTTAGGTAATTTCGATGGAGTACACCTGGGACATCGTCGCTTGCTTGAACTTGGATTAAGA
>JBAQLX010000347.1:0-2492 GCA_049302315.1 Desulfosporosinus sp. | reverse complement strand
ATTTGTGCACTGCATTTAAATCTACAGTACAAACTGAGCAGGCGATGAACTTATACTTAAGTTCGTGGGGCTGGGCCAAAAAAGGCAGCAGGATTTTATTACCCGTGGGCCAGTAAAATGGTTCATGCATGAAAATCGTGGATGTTCCAAATAAATCATAAAGAAAATGAGGTATCAAGTATGAGCTTTAAATCAAGGTCGTCGAAAGAGAACCATTATAAAAGTGGAAATCACGGAAGTCGTCACTATCAAAAGAAAGGCTTTTTAGGTAACTTATTAAATATGGTCGGTTCAAGAAGTGGGTCTAATAACTATGGAAATCGACGCCACAATGCACCTGTTGAGAAACCCATAGCAAACCAAAACGCAATAATTTGTGGTAAGTGCAATTCGAGTATTCCAGCTGGTTCAAAATTTTGTCTCCAATGTGGTGAAAAGGTTAACGATATATTATTTTGCTTGAATTGTGGAGAAAAATTACCTTCTGGTGCAAAGTTCTGTCTCAAATGTGGCGCTAAAATTAACGGGTAAATAGATGTGGTTTAAAAATTCGAAAAAATATTCCGGCAGAAAAATCGACTCATATACGATTGATAGCCTGATTGGCGAAGGCAGATATGGGGTGTGTTTCCTTGCTAGTTTAGACATAGGGCAAAAGGTTATCATTAAGAAATTCAGATCAACTTTTTTTAATAGGAATTCAAATTCAAAGAAGAGCATGTATGAAGCAGTAATTTTATCAAAGCTTAAGGATCATCGAATCCCTGAACTTTTAGGTGTTATTAATCAAAAAGACTTTTATGGGTTTGTTTTGGAATATAAGCATGGGCGTACTGTAAAAGAATTACTTTTTAAGCATAAATACCAATTTTCCAGTGAAGAATATTTCAACATAGGCATTCAACTTATTAAAATAATAAAATATTTGCATGAGAATGGTATTGTTCACAGAGATATAAGAATTCCAAATATACTTATTAATAATGGAGAAGTGTACCTTATTGATTTTGGTTTAGCAAGATTTGCCGATAACAGTCGATATTTATATGACTTGGATTTTTCTTATTTGGGTGATTTTTTATTGTATTTACTATATTCTTCATATCCAGAACAAAAAAAACTACCATGGTATAAAGAATTACCATGGTATAAAGAATTACCATGGTATAAAGAATTATTATTAACGTTTGAACAGGAATTGTTTTTGAAAAAATTGCTGGGGCTGGAATTAGGGTATGAAAATATAAATGATATTGAAAAGGATTTTATCAACGCTTTTACAATATATAAGTAATTCATTTGCATTCACCTATTTCCGTTTACGAATAGTTTGCCCTGCTTGAAGCCCTGTGTTAAGACGAGGAAAAACAGGGAGGTTTGAAGGTTGCTGGTTTGGTTTATTATGATCGGGGTATGGATTATTGACCGCTTTTTAAAGGTCTTGATTCAAACGAACTTTATTCCGGGCGAAACGCTGATAGTCATTCCCAAAGTATTTCACTTAACATTTGTGCTAAATCCAGGTGGGGCGTTTGGCTTGATGGCCGGTCAGACCTGGATTTTTGTTGTTACCGCGTTTTTAGTTATAGGCGGAGTGATTTATGGCCAGTTTCGTATTCCGCGCAGGGAGATGTTCACCCGTCTGGCGATTGGGATGGTTGGCGGCGGAGCGCTGGGCAACCTGTATGACCGCCTTGTCATCGGACGTGTGGTGGATTATTTGGATTTTCAAATTTGGCCATACGTTTTCAATTTTGCTGATAGTATGATTGTCTTAGCAGTGGGGTTACTCATGTTCCTCATATATCGGGAAGACAAAGCCCAGAATAAATCAGAAAAGCTGGAAGAGTCCTCCCTTCGTCGTAACCAAGCCAATGAATGAGATTAAATAATAAAGAGAATTGCATTCATCCTACAAACATACAATACAGGAATTAGATAACGGAGTAATATGAGGAAATTATGAAAAATTAATGGGGTTATGAGTGTGGAAAAAGTATTTAATGAATTTGTTATAGAAACTTTTGAACTTGAGGAAGGAATTCGCCTTGACGTGGGGGTGACTGATGTTCTGGGAAAGAGCAGGTCTTTCGTTCAAGGACTCATCGCACACGAGTGCGTAAAAGTTAACGGTTTCCCCAAAAAGGCGAATTATAGGGTTCGCCAGGGCGATAAAATTGAAGTAGCGCTCCCCACTTTACGTGAATCTTTGACTGACCCGGAAAATATCCCACTCGATATCCTGTATGAGGATGAGGATGTTTTGGTTGTGAATAAGCGTCAGGGAATGGTGGTTCACCCGGCTCCAGGGGCATGGACGGGAACCATGGTTAATGCTTTGTTATATCACTGTCACAATCTTTCCGGCATCAATGGGGTATTACGCCCTGGAATTGTGCATCGGATTGATAAAGATACATCGGGGATTTTGGTGGTGGCTAAAAATGATATCGCTCATCAAGGGCTGGCCGCTCAACTCAAAGCGCATACCA
>JBAQLX010000346.1:0-2160 GCA_049302315.1 Desulfosporosinus sp. | reverse complement strand
AACTACTTCTTGTGCAGCCACATCAAGGCATTCTAAAAATATTGGATTTTTTACCGCCATAAGTCCTGCACATATGGCGACATTACTGTAACGGCCGCGCCCGGTTCGGTGGTAATCGTGATGATGTAAATATCGACAAATTACGATTAAATATAACCTTTACCGTGACGGATGATTAATCCCTAAATAATCCTTCAGCGCCCCCTGGAGTACATGAGAGAAGTTAACGTGCTCTTGTTCCGCAGCATCATTCAACCATTTAGGAATTGTGAGAGTTT
The DNA here is from genome assembly GCA_049302315.1 of Desulfosporosinus sp. Lineage (GTDB taxonomy): Bacteria > Bacillota > Desulfitobacteriia > Desulfitobacteriales > Desulfitobacteriaceae > Desulfosporosinus. The sequence continues at coordinate 1,882 of JBAQLX010000346.1, read as the reverse complement.
TCTTTATTGCCTTATTCGCTACCTCATCACGAATCAGGGCCATCCAAGCTTCAACAACGGTCACAAACGCATCGGTTACCAATGGAATTTTCTCTGGGGCCGTGGGCGCCGGAATAAGCTCTCCTTCTTCCTCCATCCCATAAAGATGCAATTCTAAAGCTTCTCTGGCCATACGCAAAGCCTCTTCTAAGGTATCCCCTTCAGTAATACAGCCCGGTAAATCAGGAAACGTCACACAGTATCCCTTGACATCACCCAATTCAAATACGGCTGGAAACAAATATCTATCCATCAAATCAGCTTCCTTTCGGTGAGCTTACGTTTCGGTAAGCCCTGCTTGCTCAATTATTCTTCGAACGGTTTTCGGGTCGAGGTCTTTCGTTGGATGCTTCACCGTTGTTAACCCCTTTTTAAACGGGTGTTTGAATTGGTGATGGCTCCCTCTCACCCTTACTTCGTACCACCCATCGTCTTCGATTAGTTTAATCAATTCTCTCGATGAGTAGCTTTTCAAGCTCGTTCCCCCTTTTAATGCAATTATACACGTATAAAATACACGTGTCAATGCAATATGGGTCTACGGTTCCCATAGAAATTCGCCGTAAGCTTATGCTGAGCATAATTCTTCTTTAAGTGGTTGTTCTATTTTTTGAGCGTCTAGCTTTTAAATGACCACGAGTATTATAATAGAAACAGGAAAGGTGGGATATTTATGAGCGAGCGCGCTGATTTTAAGAGACTTCTGATATCCTATCTCTATTCGGTCCCTATCCTCATATCCGCCCGGTTCCAGACGGGCAATTCGATGCCTAAATGCATATCTAAAAACATGCCTAAAATCATACCTATTTTATTTATTTTTCTTTTTCTTCTTCTGCCGGTGACACCTGTCTATGCGGGGAACAGTTTTCAGTATTTACGGCTAATTCAAACTGATAACTCGCTAGGGTATAAATCCATTGTGCTAGATCAGGCCGTCTATGCTCACAGTAATCTCCTCAATGATTTAAGGGTCATCAATGACCAGGACGAAGAAGTACCTTATTTGCTTGCTTCGCTCCGTGACGCTTCAACCGAAACCGAAAAAGAAGCGTTCCTTCTTTCCGAAGAGGCTCAATATACCTCAGCCCAAGATGGAACGGATTCAATTATCACGATTCAGTTAAAGCGCCCTAACGCATTTCGCCTGGAACTTAACCTAGCGCTTAACCCTGATGCTCGCATAGCGCGCACATATGGCCTTTTCGGCGTAAAAGATCAGTCCACGCATTATTTATCGGAGGGAGAACTTTTTGACCCCCTCCCCTCCAATTCCTCAGTGAAACAAGCTATCGAATGGACGGATCATCCCCTCCTTGACAAACTTAGGCTCATTATCCACAATCGTGATGGCCAACCCCTGAACCTGAAATCTGTAACAGTGAAATATCATCTCAATAAATTGGTATTTAAGGATCCGGGGAACAGCCAACTTCGGTTAGCTTATGGAAACGCTAATCTTCGTTCCCCTATTTATGAAGTCTTGAGTTACCAAGCTATTCTCAAAAATGAACGTTTCACACCAACTGAGTTAGGACCGGAAGTTAAAATCCCTTCCCAGACGGACACTCCTCCGGCTCCGACAAAGGACAAATTATTATTAACCGGCGCTCTCACCGCCTTGGGATTACTTGTGTTCCTAGGCGTCGGACTCCGTTTTTGGACAAGAAAAAGGAAAAAGAAATCTAAACCTGGCGTTGACTACTGGAAGCTAAAGTAAGGTGTAGTTACGCCATTTTATACTAAGACAGGAAAGCCTGGCGCTTGAATGCCTTTGCGCAGCTCATCTGATATGGCAATTTCGCGTCCCAGTGTAAACGAATAAAGTGTACAGCGTGAGACG
>JBAQLX010000345.1:0-2926 GCA_049302315.1 Desulfosporosinus sp. | reverse complement strand
ATTTAAAGTTGCGAAATTGGGCAAGTAGAGGAGACTTGTGTGACACAGCGCTCGTGTCACACAAGTCCCGGGCTTGGGTCAGGGAACGGGAAAGAGGACGAAGAGACGGCTTATTTTGATGCTTGGTAGACATCGCTTGTTTGTAATGACAGTTTCAGTGAATCTTGATAAAATCTTCAAAAGTATTTTATAAATATATAATCATTTCTCTGTATAATACTTAAAAAAAGAATGGAGGTAAGATTATGAGATGGTTTCGCAAAAAAGATGATTTAGTCTGCTATGGTAAATATGGTGGGCGTAATACTCAAATACTTAGATTACTTGTCACTATTTTAATCAGCGCATTTATTGGGGGGTTGTTTTCTGCTTGGGTAGTTATATCCATCAACAATAATCATCAAAACAATCCCACTGCCCCGATTGTTCCAGGGCAACTAACATTAAAATTAAGTCAGGTTGATTATAGCAATACTTCTTCTTACCCAGTGGTGGACATAGCAAAAAATGTCGGGTCGGCTGTAGTAACAATTTCTAATTTTCAGTCGGTAAGCAGCCCAAGATTTATATTTGGTTATAGTGACTTTAGCGATAATAACGACAACTTGATAGAAGTAGCCAGCGGTTCGGGATTTATTATTGATGCCGGTAAGGGGTATATTGTGACCAATAACCACGTAATCGAAGGAGCAAAAAAAATATCCGTCGGTTTAGCTGACGGCAGAAATCTAGACGCTAATGTAGTCGGAACAGATTCGCACACAGATCTGGCAGTTATTAAAATAAACGATACGAGCAATTTAACAGCGGTTGTCCTTGGGGATTCTTCGATTTTACAAGTAGGAGAGCCGGTAGTAGCGATTGGTAATCCAGGAGGTGTAGAATTTGCGGGGTCGGTTACTGCGGGTGTGGTTTCAGCTACAAACAGGATCTTAGATATCCAAGGCGAATCCAGTTTCAACTTAATTCAAACTGATGCGGCAATTAACCCCGGAAACAGCGGAGGACCCCTCGTCAATTATCTTAGCCAGGTAATCGGTATTAATTCCGCCAAATTTCAGCAAACAGGCTTTGAAGGAATGGGGTTTGCGATACCAATAAGTGATGCAATACAGACAATCCAACAATTAATCCAAAAGGGTTATGCCAGCTATGCTGGATTAAATGTTCAAATTACCAGTCGATACACTAAGGAGTATGCGGCACAGAAAGGCTGGCCGGTCGGAGCATATATCATCAAGGTTGTTGCAGACGGAGCGGCAGCTCAAGCCGGCTTAACTCAAGGGGATATAATAACAAAAGTCAATGATAAAGATGTTTCTGATTCGGCAGGATTGACCCATGAATTGATTAAACATAGAATAGGAGACAAAGTCGAAATAACGTATTATCGAAATGGTTCAACCCGGAAGGTCAGTGTAACACTTGAAGAAGTAAAAGGTTAGTCGAATTTATTTGGGGGCGGCGCTGAAACTGGAAAACGAGTTTTGTCACGGCCCCCTTTTTTTGCGTATTTTAGGGGTCAGAGATAAATACAAAAAAATATGTCATTATGTTTACGGTTGTGATAATTGTTTCCTCTTCACAAAATGAATCCTTTAGGGAAAAACTTCCCGGCGCTTCTTTTCACCCTTGGCACGGATGAGGCATATATTATGGCACGGAAGTGATCTCTGAGGGGGAAGCAGATGATGGATCAACAAGTTAGTTGGAATAGCGTGGGATTGCGTATCGTACAAGGATTAACGACGACGATTGAAGTGGTCCGCCAATTAGATGTTCAGGAAGCCTCTTTAGTTATGCGGTTGTTGGGTAAAAGCTGTACCCGTATGGTCAAGAGTGGGGTAGGGCATGAATTCGGAATTGCCTTAATTGAAACGAGCGCCCAATTAGCTATGAAAGAGTCGTTGGTATTGGAAGATGTTCTCAAGGTAATTACCGGTATTCTTGGCCGCCTCTATTTTACGGCAAATACTGAGGAGGAACGTCTACTTGTGGCTCAGCTCGAAGAAGCAGTAAAGAATTACCAGGTGTTTTAATGGGCATCCATGACAATGTGTGCATACATTACTACAGATAAGGATTTTACTGATGTAAAGGGGGCAGGTTAGACAATGAGAATTTATTACGTTCGGTTACCTGAATTTGTACTTAATGTATTAAGAAAAGTTTTTGGCTAAAGTGGTATGAAAGGAACTGTTCCCTCCTAGAATAATAATAGAAACAAGCAAGGAGGGAAATTATGCGTTATAGTCGTTATGTATGGTTCCTTGGCCTATCACTTTTCTGTCTAATTACTATCATCGCCGTTAAAACACCCCAAACAGTGATATCGGCTCTGGCAGATCCTCATTATGGGAATTCTCCGCAACAAACAATTCAACACTTCTGGCAGCTTATGGATCTTCGCCAAACAGACCTCGCCCACGCCTTATTAATGATGCCTGAGGGGTCTTTGGACCAAAAAGAGTTTAGAGAATGGGAAACCAGGTTGAATAAAGACCCTTTATTGTCTTTGCAAAAATTAGAGTTTATGAATTCAGATCCGGCCAGATCACAAGGGATAGTGGTACGCGTTTATTGGACATCACCAATTGAAGATGTACAGTATGTGACGTTTTCCATTAATCTAATGCAATCGGAAAAAGGTTGGCGTATTGAACGAATAAAGCGGATGAACAACATTTTGTAAGCTACTTTGAACCAAAACAATGCTTGAAGGCAGTAAAAAGCGGATGTCAATCGACCGCTTTTTACTGCCTTCCTATCCTTTAATAGCGTTCTTATTCTTCAAGGCGGATGGCTTCTGTTGGGCAGTCCTCGGCAGCTTCTTTCGCTGCATCTTCAAGCTCACTGGGAACTGGGTTTTTATAAGCTGCCGCCAACTCGTCATCCTCCAGCTTGAAGATTTCAGGACAGATGTCTG
>JBAQLX010000344.1:0-1662 GCA_049302315.1 Desulfosporosinus sp. | reverse complement strand
TGTTGCCGGTCACTTTAATCTGGACTAGAAATAACTTCGCAGTCAAATTAAATTGGACTCAATAAACAAAATCCTGTTGGTCATATGACCGGCAGGGTTTTGTTTATGTATGTCGTAAAATACTAATAAAAAGAATGGATGGGTAATAAAAATACCCTCATGGCTGGCATAGACCTAGCAGTCAACAACCAAGAGGGCATACCCAAAATTAAACATGATTAATTTACCATATTTTCATCCACATTGCAAAACGTGGAACAAGCAAAAAACTTTAAATATAAGCCAAGAAATTGAAGAATGTCCGTATTGCTCGGCCATTCGCAGTTTAAAGTACGAATCGTCGGCTACCGTTTGGCGCTGGGATCTGGAGCTACCCACTGACTGGTTGTTTCCTCAATGGGAATCGGTGCGCTTGTTTCCTATGCAGGTTAACCAACCGATTTTGTATTGCTCCAAGTGCGGTGAACACGTAAAAGTTATTCCATCGTTTATGCAGGAAGGCACAACCCTAACACTTCCTGCCCTCATCTTTGTTGCTTTCGCCTATGAGTTTTCCGATCTGACCTGGCGGGACTTACCCCAAAAGTTCTGCGCTGAAGACAACCGAATTGCCCATAGCACTCTTTACAAGGCGGTTCATGGTTTGGGTCGCTTAATCCAAACGGATTCCGAGTTTAGACAGCGATGCCTTGAGTACCTTCCCGTCCTCAAGAGCATCCCCAGTTGGCCAATCCCCAATTGGCCTCCCCCGAAATCCATCTATAGCCATACGGTCCTTCGGGAAAAAGGGGTACGTCTCCTTATTCGCTCCCTGCGGTCTTACGATCAACACATTTCGGAAGTATTTGACCGCTTTGTCATCGCTTTAGAGCACGTGTTTGTCAATTCGAATCAACAAATACCCTTACTCTACAAGAAAGAACGGTGGGAGAAGAACACCACTTTAAATACGGCCTGACCATTAGTGAACAAACGTTTGGGTTGGCATGTCCGAAAAAAGAAACACCTGGAAGTCCATTCTCTTGGTAGACTGAAGATGGTCCAAATACCTAAAATTTGAGGCCAAAGCTACCGGGAGTTTTGGTCGGAAGGGAGGAATGTGATGCAAGAGAAGGTCAGTACTCGCCAGGATCCACTCCAGGGGGGAACAGTCCTGGCTTTGCCCTGCCACAAATTAGTGGCACACCCGTTACACTTGGCGTATTACAATCAAACCCATCTCGATAGTTTAACTGCTTCTATTAAAGTGAGCGGTCTCTTGGAACCAATCCTAGTGCAACCCCTGGCAGACGGCAACTACCAGATTCTCAATGGCCATTACCGGGTACAGGCCGTGCGCCGCTTAAGGCACAAAACGATCCTGGGCCATAGTTATCCCTGTGATCAGCGGAAAGCTTTGATCATTTTCTGTACATCGAACCTGCTAACGAAAAGTTTAAATGCCTTGGAAGAGGCTATGATGATGCAGGGTCTCCTCAAGGAAGCGGGCTTTAGTTTAAGCGAGATCGCTGAATTGTGGGGACACAGTAAATCTTGGGTCAGCCGCCGTCTGAAACTGCTCACCAGCTTAGATTCCTCTGTGAAGCGGGAAATTGATGAGGGTCAACTGAGACCCCGCCTAGCCCAGGAGCTGGCCCGGTTGCCCCAGGGCAACGAGCAAAC
>JBAQLX010000343.1:0-7054 GCA_049302315.1 Desulfosporosinus sp. | reverse complement strand
TGGTTTTGGCCTCTGATGTTGATGTTTTGCCAGAAATCCGTTCATTGCTCCAAAATCAGTATGTGGACCCGGTATCTGCCGATGTATTAAACGCCCCGACCATGGACGAGACGCTGAAACGGCTTGGAGATCCTTATACGCTGTATTTCTCCCCGGAGGAATACCAAGGCTTTGTGGGGAGGATTGATATGCGCTTTTATGGGATTGGGGTACATATCAATATGGAACCTGAAGGGGTCAGAGTGGTATCCGTCATTTCAGGTTCCCCGGCGGAGGAGGTCGGGCTAAAAGCGGGGGACTTGATTGTGCGGGCTGCTGGGCAATCGCTAGCCGGGCTATCATCGGACGAAGCAGTGAACATCCTGCGGGGTCTGGAAGGCAGCGTGGTTCAGATTAGTGTGCAGCAAGGGACGGAGACCAAAGATTATTCTGTTATACGTAGGGCAATTTCAGGACCTACAGTAACGGGAGATATGCTAGACGGACATATCGGCTATCTGGATCTGAATTCGTTTGGGAGTGAGACATCTACAGAATTTCAAACAGCAGTCAACCGTTTAAGGGACCAAAATGTCAACAGCTGGATAGTGGATTTGAGGGATAATGGAGGAGGATATTTGAGTTCCGCGTTTGACCTTGGGGGCTATTTCATTGGACCAGATGTAGTGGTACTAACTAAAGACCGAACAGGTACCGTTTATCAATACAAGGCACGGGATCACGGTTTTACACTGAGCCAACCGGTCATTTTTCTAACCAATGAAAACAGCGCCAGCGCTTCAGAAATATTATCAGCTGCGGTTAAAGATCATCACAAAGCGACCCTGATCGGAACAACGACCTATGGAAAGGGGACGGTTCAGAGCATGTTCACCCTTTCGAATGGGGGTGTGCTTAAAATGACGGTTGATCGCTTTTATTCCCCGCTTGGACATGAGATCAATATAGTTGGGGTTAATCCCGACGTAGAAATCAAGCTAGCGGACTCGCTGAGAGTGGCGGAACTGATGTTAGCGGGTGAAACGGAGGCCCTTGCTATGGCTAGGACTACGGATTATTGGGAGGCATGGGGGGAACTTGCGAATTCAGAGACTGCGGGTAATATATCGGACAGTTACGATCTCTATTATCCGAGTTATCGCCAAGTCAGCGAATTGTCGGAGATACCCCTCAATAAGAAGTTTACGGTGCACTTTAACGGGGAGGTCAATTGGCAAAGCGTGAATAACACCAGCATTGAGCTTATTAATAGTGAATCTGGCGAGAGAACACTATCGACATTTGAAGCCATCGGACAATCAGAAGTGCAAGTAATTCCGAATGAAGTATTAATCCCGAATACGACGTATTGGATGGTCATCCATCCCTTGGTCCAGGATGTTAATGGTCAAGCCATGCCAGAAGGGGCAGTGGCGATTGTGCATACATAGGATGCGGTACTTCAACCGGAAAAGTACAACAACAGAATCAGGCTCCGACCAGTAACACTCAGCAACAGAATGAAGTTACTAATCCTGAGCCTAAAGCTGTATATTTGACTCCCGTCCCAGAAGGCACTCCCTTAGTCACTGCCAATAATGAAGTGTCTAAACAACTCATGGCTCAAAAGGATGTAATTGGTACTCAGATATACGAACAAAATGGTATTGTTTGTGGCGATATTACGTTTAAGAGCGGAGTTGCCCAGGACTATGCTCATAATCTTGCTAATGAGTTTCTAAATCAACTGAAAGTTAGTTACCCAGGGAGACAGATTACAACTCAAGCTGTAAGTGATGGAAAAAATTTAGATTCTATCTCGTTTAAGCCATGAAATCGAGTTCTAAACGAAATCGGATAAACTTTTCAAGATTGAAATGAGCGATCCGCCGGAAATTCCGGTAGGTCGTTAATTTTTGGACTGAATTAGTAATGGGAGAATTTTTTGAGTAATGCCAGAGGAAAATCCAGTATTGTTGTCGAATCTATTATCTATGATGATGAGTGAATCTTGTCTGAATTGCTAGCTAAGGGATTGATTTATCACGAGATTTAGCGTATAAATAATAGGTGACCGAACGGTCAGTTCTGATACTTACAAGTAAGGAGTTGATACAGTTGAAAAAAGTGATGGCGATTTTGATGGCAGCTTTGATGTTACTGGTTTCAATAAACACAGTGATGGCTACGGATGATACTCTGGACATAGAAAAGGTTGCCATACAATCGATAAAAAATTCACAAGCCATTCAATCTTTAAATAGACAGGTAACCGAAACCCAAAAGAACTCTGCGGATATAACAGCAATGGCAAATGCATTCAGAGGAAGTTTACCTTACTCGAGTTTTCCCTACTCAACCCCTTATCAAAAAGTTGAAGCAATCATTCTACAACCACTGGAAATCAAAAATATGTTGACGCAGGTTACGAATGGGCAGCTTGTGGTTACCAACGCAGTACGCCTTTCCTCGTACAAAGCCTACATCGACCTCTTAAAAACATATTCTACATTGAAAATTCAGCAGGGTCTGATGAATGGACTGGATGCTGATTACAGAAAAGCTCAGCTGCAGCAGACGTTGGGCATAATTTCCCGATCTCAGTTTAGATTGAGTGAAATTACTTATCAAAAATCTCAATATCGTTACAATAGTGCTCAAAATGGTTTTAACTCGGCTTCCCTGGCTGTCAATAATATGATGGGTGAGGACCTAACAAAGCAATATTCGACGCTGCAAGATTATAACATAACCCCGGCTGCCCAGATAAAATCTTTAAAAGATTACGTCAACCTAGCCTTGGCTAATCGAGCGGATATAATCAATGCTCAGGGCACGCTGGATACAAAAAAGAAGGAGTATGAATATGGCAAGGCGGAAGTACCCACGGATTTTCAGTTCTACATTCAGCAACAAGAGTATGCCATAGACAGCGCCCAAAACGATTTGGATCTTGCCAAAATAAACGTTCAGCAGGATATTACAAAACTCTACACGGCCTTGGGATCAGCCATGAAAAACATGGAAGCGATGAAAGAGCTTGAAGACCAGGCAGTACTGAATTATCAAGCAGCAGAAACCCAATACAAGAATTCTCAGATTTCCTTACTAGAGTTTGACGATGCCAAAGTGGCAAAAGCTCAAGCAGATGTAAATTATAAAAATGCAGAGTTAGATGCTTGGTTAATGCAGACGACGATGGATACGGCATGTGGCATTGGTTATAAACATGGAGGTGTTTAACTTGAAAAAGAAGTATTTAACGTTTTTAGCCCTGCTTCTTTCCGCTTCAATAGTATTGTCAACTCATAGTAGCTTGGCTTTAGACAGCGTGACCCAACCAAATTCAGAAACCCCTTCCACGAGTACGGCTGAACCGGTTACATTACCAGTCGATAATTCGACATGGAATCTCTCGCTGGAGGACGCTTTGAAGGCTTCGGAAACAGGCAATAGTGCGCTGAAATTAGCTGACAGCAAAATATTGATCTATGACAAACAAAATCAACAAGCTTTGGCAAGGCATAATGCTAATACGCCTGTCGTCGATGAAGATTCCAGGAAAGAGCGAGATCTGAATTATAAGCGCTCTCAATGGACTTTAGATAATGCCAAGCACGACAGAGATACTCAAATAAAGGCCCTAAAGGTCCAAATAACCAATGAATATGAAAGTATTTTAACCCTTCAACAGCAGGCAGATAATTTAAAGACGCAACTGGCCAATCTTGATGCAGTCATAAACCAAGTTAACCTTCAGATAAAACTCGGCTTAAAGGTCGCATCTGAAATATATGCTTACAATGCTCAGAAAAGTAAGCTGGAGGCAGCTCAAAAAGCGATCATCAATAGTATCAACAGTTCAATGATCACACTAAAACAAGATCTGGGAATTGATATCAGTAGAAATGTTGTCCTGACTTCAAACCTAAGCCCGTATACAAAATTTGATGATACAGATATTAATAACACGATAGCAAAGGCTATTCAAAATAGCTATGATATCCCCAAATATACGCAGGATATTGAGATTACTCAGATTGAGTATGATATAGACTTCTACTACTCTGATTATTTATTGGCAGATCGAGTACAGTTGAGTATCGAGGATAAAAAAGGGACACTTGCCACGTTGCCGGTTACGCTGGAAGTAGGTTTGAGAAAAGACTATAACACGCTAAAAACTTTAGAAAACACAATCGAAGCCGATAAATTGACCGTAGAAGCAGATCAAATCAATATCAATGTCATGCAAAAAAATATAGATGTCGGAAAGTCGAGCAGCCTGGAGATGATTGCGCTTCAAAATATACTCTTAAATGATCAGTATACATTGCAGCAGGATATTAATGTCTATATGACCGCAGCTTCAAATCTCCAAAACAGCCTGGATAATTAACTCTTAGAGGACCCTCTGCTAAAATTCCGCTCGAATGACACGCCGGTTAAAAATATTCTGCCAAGCGACCAAAAGAGTCTTTCACCGAAGGACTCTTTTGGTGTTCTATAGGTTTTAAATATAGCAAAAGCCCTGTTGGAAGAAATTGTACAAATTCAGAGTAAACAATTATAATAAAGTTATGGACCATGTCTAACGTACTATGTTGGGTTAATCAGTCAGATGTCCGGAAATGGGAGAGTAATAATTTAATGAATGATATAATAGACAAGGAATCCCGACCACTGGAACTTTTGGCTCCGGCCGGAAGTTTTGAGGCCTTCAAAGCGGCGGTAGAAAATGGCGCGGATGCAGTTTACCTTGGAGGAAAAAATTTTAGCGCTAGGGCAAGCGCTGCAAATTTCGATTTGGAAGAGTTGCAAAAGGCGGTCCGTTATGCCTATGAACGACAGGTTAAGGTGTATGTGACTGTAAATATCCTGATTGCAGACCAGGAATTTCAGGAACTGTTCGATTTTCTCTTTTTCTTACATGAAACCGGTGTCGATGCCGTTATCTTGCAGGATGTGGGGGTCGCAGAGTTAATTCAGATTATTCTTCCGGAAATGGAAACCCATGCCAGTACTCAAATGACGGTGAATACAAGTTGGGGTGTTCAGCATTTGGAAGCGCTGGGCTTTTGCCGAGTCGTGTTGGCCAGGGAGACCTCAGCCGCTGAAATGAAAATGATTGCGGCTCAGACGCCGCTGGATCTGGAAGTCTTCGTGCACGGAGCGCTATGTATAGGCTATTCCGGGCAATGCCTGATGTCGAGTTTTATTGGGGGGCGGAGCGGAAACCGCGGTATGTGTGCGCAACCTTGTCGGATGACGTATCAACTAGTGAATAAAGAGAAAGAGAACCTTTTAAGCCAAAAGAACCCGGGAGAACACTTGTTAAGCCCTCGGGATTTAAATTTAGCTGAGGAATTGGCCGAGTTAAAGCAAATCGGCGTTCATTCGCTTAAAGTTGAGGGGAGAATGAAACGGCCGGAGTATGTAGCCACTGTTATTCGACTTTATCGGCAGGCAATAGACCGGATCGCAGATCAGCGACAAGGCAGTGCAGTTACTCCCTTGCTGACCCTAGGCGAGCATCAGGAATTATTGCAGGTTTTCAACCGGGATTTTACCAGCGGGTATTTCAGGGAGAACCTCGGCGCAGAACTGATGAGCTATAGCCGTCCGAACAACCGGGGGACTCGTCTCGGGCGGGTGGTACGATTGGACTCTGGGCGATTATCCCTCAAGCTGGAGGCTGCTTTGCACCCTGGCGACGGGATTGAATTTTGGACTGGGCGTGGACGGGAAGGGGTTACGGTCGGAAAAATATGGAAGGGTCAGACAGAAGTTAGAGAAGGATTACACGGCGAAACCGTGCAGATTGATTTTATGGGGATGGCAAAGCCAGAAGACCGAGTCTTCAAGACCAATGATGTGTTGTTGATGGAAAAGGCCCGTGCAAGTTTCCAAGAGGGACGGGAGCAACGCAAAAGCCCACTGACCATGCGCTTGGTGGGACAGGTTGGGGAAAAATTAGGCCTGGAGGTCATGGAGAGCGAGCGGAGAGTTACCGTTTATTCGGCGAGCGCAGCCCAAACGGCTTTGAAAAGGCCTCTGACGTGGGACTATGCCTTCCAACAGTTAGGGCGCTTGGGGACGACCCCCTTTTGGCTGGACAAGTTGGAGTTGGAAGTCGATGAGGGCCTTATGCTGCCGGTAAGTGATCTCAATGAAATGCGCCGCCGAGCAGTTGAAGAATTACTCCAGGCAGTGCCTCGGCCAATAGTTGACCGGCACACGTATCGTCAGAGGGTAGAACGCTGGAAACAACGTCAAGTGGAAGAACGGGCAGGCTTACAAATTCTCAAGAGCATAATTCCCCGAATTTCGGTGGCTGTGAGTGATCCGGAAACACTGCAAGCTGCTATCCAAGCGGGAGCCCAACGAATCCTCATTGGCGGAGAACATTGGCGTTCCAGGCGGGGGTTTTCGCTGGAAGAGATTCGCGCTGGTTTCGATAGTTGCCGTAAGCTCGGAATCGATTGTGCCTGGCGTTTACCCCGCGGCTTAAATCAGGCTCAGAGTACAAGCCTTTTGTCGGATCTTCATAAAGCGACTGGGTGGGCGGAAAAGCCGAAACTGATGGTTTCCAATCTTGGAGAGTTGGAGATCATGAGGGCCGTTGCTGCGGCTTGGCCGTTTGAAATTGATTATTCCCTAAATGTTTTTAATGAAGCCAGCCTGGCTTACTTTTTGCGTCTCGGTGCTCAGGGAGTGACTCTTTCCCCTGAACTGAATCATGAACAGCTCGCTCATTTAGCGAGATGGCAGGGAGTAGAACTTCTGGCATTTGGAGATCTTGAGATGATGGTGAGCGAATATTGCCCGGTAGGGGCAACGTTGGGCGGGAAAAAGGGGCGGCACTGTGCCGGAACGTGCGTCTTGGAACCGCATTACCTGCGTGATCGGCTGCGCTATGATTTTCCAGTGGAGACGGATCAGGAGTGCCGGATGCATTTATTTAATGTGAAAGTCCTCAACCTCTACGAAGAGCTTGCTCAAATCCGGCGCATGGGTTTTTCAACCGTTCGCTTGCAATTGACTCGCCAAACTCCTGAGCAAGTTCAGCGAATTG
>JBAQLX010000342.1:0-1834 GCA_049302315.1 Desulfosporosinus sp. | reverse complement strand
AGGGTTTCGCCGAAGCCGCACGTCCCAAAAGGAATTCTTAGCGGCGAAGTCGGAGTCTACCCCCACCGAAGCAGAATAAGGTGTACCTCTCCCACTTGTAGAAGTGGGAGTCTTACGATTGGATAATGGTAGTATCGCACTCTTCCAGTATAATTGTTTAGAAGACGGAGACCCTTTGGAGGTCAGCGTTCCGGGATTAATATACGTTATGTTTGCTTCTTCTCGTGTGTGCGCTGATGTTATTCTCTTGCTGATGTTGATATCAAAAAAGCTTCCGTACCGCGATAAGTGATCTCTAGTAAAAAAAGAGAACCTGTCATGCGGGTTCTCTCGTTGTATGCATATCAACAACGTATAATTTGCTTTTTAATGCTATTTACTTCCCTTGAACAATTTCATTCTTTTCCAAGGATCCTCTTCCCAGCATACGCTCCAAATATTTCTTGTTGTGCAGAACCTGGCTATCTCCTGGACAAGCCTTTCCAGCAATCTCATTATGCTCATAAGCCAACTCAGGTTTGCCTAAGCGATCATAACAAACACACAACTGGATATTCAATATATACGTCATCAAGCTATCAAGCGGCTTTTCTAACTGAGTAGCCAATTTGTACCAGAAAGCTCCCTGTTCATATTGCTGGGTACTCAGAAAATAATAACCTAAGTGACAACAAAACTCAGCCCTTGGGGTGGCATATTCAAAGGATTTTAAGATATATTCCAGTAGTTTGTCCTTTTCTCCTGAATTCTGAAAATAGTAAACCAGTTTTCGACAAGTAGTAATTTTATCTTCAACCTCTCCCTGTCCTGTCTTCAATAAGTTTTGAAACGTTTGAATTGCTCGATCATTGCTTTCTAACAACAATTTCCTTAGTTCTATACCGGACAGACAGTCATGGACGCCAAGTTCCTCTTCAACAAACTTCTTTTGCTCCTCACTAATGACTTGCGTAGGACCCTGAAACATCGCTGTGGCAAAAACACCCATTGGGTGATCTAAAATACTAAATCTAGAGGGCAAAGTTTTATCTCCACTATTTTCTATTTCAGCTGGCTCCCCCAAGATGAAGAAGGGAATACCCATTTCTACAGCATAAAAGGAATATGAGCCCACTTCATTAGACGTTGCATATTTGTGACTTCTCAGGATTTCATAAAATTTTTGGACAAATTCAAATCCCGGCACGTACTTTGACCCGGCAGTTACAATATTAAACCCATATTTGTTATATATTGAGTCCTTCTTTCTTGCTAAATCATCAGCATGTAAACATATCGTAACCGGCTGAAACTCGCTCGGAAGACTTTTCAGCAGCATACAATACTCGTCTATATCGAATACCGCATCCATTAGATCAGTAGAATGTGCCGGAAAGGCTACTGTACCGTTAGCAGCTCTATCCTTCTCAATTTGCCTTAACTTTCGATAGTGGACAAAAGGCGCCCCTAGAATAGCTGCCGGAATACTGCTTTTTTCATGCCATGCATGGAGGCGTCTTCTGTTTAAAACTAACATTAGGGGTTGATCAGTCAGAACATCGTATGCACTAGCCGCCGCCCACCCGTGGTCACCGTCAAATAATAGCGGCAGGTTCGCTGGGTAGCCGGCATATTCACTGATAATGGCATTATAGCCGTAGATTGAATTTGTACTCATAATTCATCCCCCTGTTTATGGTTCATGCTCCATCCCTTATCCTTAACTCATTAACCAGCCCATGATCACTGCCTTCCTTTTCAACTGGTCCTATTCCAAACGTACACTCCAAATAATTCTTGTTGTGCAGGATCTGAAGATCTTCCGGACGAAACGTTCTGGCAATTTCATTATGCT
>JBAQLX010000341.1:0-4183 GCA_049302315.1 Desulfosporosinus sp. | reverse complement strand
CAATCACCCAAGTCACTTGGGAATCGCCGATTCTCAAGTAAATTTCCCACTTACGAGGGGTCCCTCGCTGACAACATTGCTGGCACATAAAGACTCGCCCTAGTTTTCCCGTGACAAGTTGTTCACGGATCCAAAATTTAAGGAGGTTGTACACAATGAAAAAAGTAAAATCAATCGCAATCTTAACGGCTATGGCAACACTAATGTCCGCAGCAGGTGTTTATGCAAATCAAACAAGCAATGCCACAAAACCCTCTCAAAACTATTTAGCTCATGTACAGTCAGCTGCAACACAAGATGGTTTTGCAAACAAATTGGATGCTCTCGTAACGGCAGGTACAATAACCCAGACTCAGGCGGATGCGATTCAAACTGCTATGGAAGCAGCAAAACCGGCAGGCGGCCCTGGTAATGGTAATGGTGCAGATCAGAACAGAGGCAAAGGCAAAGGCGGATTTACGAGTGTCTTAGATAGTCTTGTAACAGCTGGGACCATAACCCAAGTTCAAGCAGATGCGATTCAAAGCACATTCACAAATAAGCTAGGACCTTCTCAACAGTAAAGTGGATACCCAAGTAAGCATCTGAAATCCCGCAAATCCTAAAGTACTAATAGTGGTCACCACTAATTTTCAATTCAACCACCAAACCGTCACCAAATTATAAATTGATTACAAACAATCAATAAACTTCAACATAAACACAAAAGGCGCCATCTAAAATGACGCCTTTTTCCGTAGCGGTGAGCTAAAATCTAATTCTCGGTATGTCCGCTTCCTTCAGATTGTCTTCCCATGTCCAGAAATGAGCCTCCCCGTTACTTACCCGGAAAAGAATAAAGTTCCTGTTATCTGCTGAATCAAGGCCAAGGGCTTTGAGAAAAGGTCTTTCTTCCAGGGCTTTTTCCCTTAAAGCCCGATCCTCAACAAACTCCGCATGACCTGCTATCCGTAAATGTTTGATAGGCTGCAAGGTCACAAAACAAAGTTCCACCTTCGAATTAGCGCCGAGCTGGGTGTACAAATTCTTGGAAGCAGCAGTTGTAAAATAGATGCCGTCATCTTTGACCCAAAGCGGAACCATTCCCCTGCCCCTAGGCTGATCCCCATCAATTGTACATAGGGTACAGGTTGCCTGACTCTCGGTTATAAATTTAATGCAATCTTGATAGTCCATTTTGTACCTCCTCGAGACTTTTTTAATTCTGAAGATAGCTTATATCTATCAGTAAGTTTTCATTACTTACTATATACTTACTGATAGATTAACAAAAATCCGCCGGAAGGTCTTTGCATATTTTGCTGATTGTTTTTCCGTTCTTGCTATATGTTAGCGGGCTTTTTTAATATAGGCGGAAGGCGTCACTCCGACCTTCTTATAAAAAGTTCTGCTAAAGTGGCTGAGGTTGTTAAAACCGCTCTCAAAACAAATTTCGGTGATAGACATATCCTCACATTTTTGCAGGAGTTCTTTGGCATGCTTGATTTTAAGCTCTACCAGGTATTCCATCGGCGTTTTGCCTACTTCGGCCTTAAAAACTCTGGAAAAATGGTAGGGGCTTAGATTGACAGCCAGCGCAAGGTCATTTAAGGAAAAGCCCGTCAGGTAATTCGCGTGCATAAAGTCAATGGCCCGAGCGATGGTTTTATTCTCAGCATAATGCCGTTCAGCAACCTTAAACAGGCAGTTGCTTCTCAGACAGCGAAGAAGATAGACGCCTGCCTCAATAGCGATGCTCTGGGTAATCAAGTCATATCCGCTTTGCTTGAACTTTATTTCCTTAATAAATTCATGCAGTATATTTTTCAGGTGTGCATCGTACTCGAAATTCATGTTTGTAAATGATAAATCCGCAGTTTTTGCTATGGATTTGGCTATATTGTTCAGGAATTGGGAATCAAAAAATATGGCAACGAGAGTAGTGATGGGAGTATCATCTAGGGCAATGTGCGGCTGTTCCGGATTTAAGGGCAAGATTTTATGATGTTCCATTCTCACCGTTTTCGTTTGCAGCTTATAAGCGGACGCAGGTCCGGAGGGAATAATGAATTCAAATCCGCGATGAATATGCTCAACCTCATTGAAGCTCAGCGGTTGTTTCGTAATAAAAACCCCCATATTCTCCGTAAGGTAAGCATCTACCGTATTTTGACCAAGGGGTTGCAACTGCCCCAAAATGCCTTTCCATCTCAGTTCCAAACCCATCACCCCTACCTTCGTTTGCATCATTATATCATGGAAAAGCATCTCTGCCTTCTGCAGTACCCGAACAGACGTGTATCCATATATTTGGATATTCTTAAACAGCTACGTTATTTTAGTCGCTATCGAAATGGGTCTTCTATTGAATGAAATTCTCAGGCAAAGGAGCTGATAAACTTTGATACATTTATCGGCTCGACCCGCCCGGATGTGCGACAATTTGCCTGTGGGAGATGTATTTATATAATGCCGCCTCCAAATGCCAGTTGCAATATTTTGCAGCCAAAACCCAAGACCCCGAGATTCATGGAATATTGGACTTTGCCCTGCAAATTATGAATACCCGTCTAAATAAGCTTACTCAGATTTTTAACACGGTTGGGTTCCCTATTCCCCATGCCTTCAATGCTGAGGATGTGGAACCGAACGCCAGGCGGCTTTTTTTCGATGGGTTCATGTTAGTCTATAT
Organism: Desulfosporosinus sp.; assembly: GCA_049302315.1. GTDB lineage: Bacteria > Bacillota > Desulfitobacteriia > Desulfitobacteriales > Desulfitobacteriaceae > Desulfosporosinus. Next base: position 1,512 of record JBAQLX010000341.1, on the reverse strand, counting down.
CCAGGGATTGGCTAATTTTGAATTGGTCGAATCCCTGATGGGCTCAACCAAGGCCGTTCGAGCAGATGTAAAAGAATACTACGATGCTTGTATTGATGAAACCCAGGACCTGTTTAACCGAGCCAGCGAAACACTATTACGTAAGGATTTATGGTTTAAACCACCGAATATCCCGGTACCGGATCGGGTGGAATATATTCATCAAGACACCTTTTTTGCTGGGTTAATCGGGAACAAACGGCCAATGAATGCCTTGGAAATATTTCACGTTCATACCAAGCTGCAAACCAAAATGATTGAGAGCGCATTAATCCTAGGCTTTTCCCAGATAGTGCAGTCCCAAAAAGTGCTCGCTTTTTTGTCCAAAGGAAAACAGCTTATCGACAAGCAAGTTGAGGGGTGGAGTAAAATCCTGCAAGATGAAGACTTACCGCTCCCTGTCACCTGGGAACATGAGATCACCGAATGTACGGAATCGCCGTTTACCGATAAGTTAATAATGTTTGCCATTCTGACGATGATGCGCAACAGTGTGACAATGCTGGGGATTTCCCTTGCCAATTGCGTACGGGCGGACATTGTGACCGCATTTGCGGGTTCAATTTTAGCACTCCAGGGTTATGCCAAAGACGCTCTGGATCTTATGATTGGCAGTGGCTGGTTGGAAAAGATCCCCCAAGCTGCTGATAGGCTGGAAATCATCAATCAAAGTCATTAAAAAAGCGGGATTACTGAGCGCATATGGTTAATGCAAATACCTTTGTTCTTCTCTGTTATGACGATGCCCCACCTTATCCCCGGCGGAAGTACCCTGGCAAGTATACAATGGCCGGGCTTTGTAACCGGTATGTAATAGTTGATGTGCTTTCCCCTGTTTGGTTCACCCAGGAATTCCGCGGAAAGTTTCAGAACATGTGGGTTTTCATGAGATTTACCGTATTCCTTTTCCGCATCAGACTGAAATAAACCCTTGGCCTGGGACTTGCGAAAATCTAATTGCAAACTCCACTTACCTTGATTAGAGCCTAGAATAGTACAAACTTAAGCCTGAAATACAAAGTCCGCTAAAACTAGGCTGAGCACCGTTCCCAAAGTAGCCAAGACTTACGGGTCCACAATTGAACCTAGTACCGTTTGAAGATTGATTAACATGACAACCCCTCCTTCAAAAAATGGAGAAGCAGGCCTTATCTGACCTGCTTTTCATTTAATCATTATTTAATAGTTTTGGCACCCGGGGAGCCCGCACCCAAGAAGGCTGGGGCAGTCCAGAGCCTAACAGCGGTCTGACGTAAAACTTAAAGGCATCCGTAACATTATTTCCTGCCCGGTTGATGAACTCATCGGGCATATGTCTAGTCAGAGCAGCAATATCCTCAAAATGGTCCAGTAGATAATCAACGGAATAGTTACCGGTCCGCCTGATGGTGACTGAGCCGTCCACATCATTCCACATAGCCAGCTGAACAGCCCGTTCTCCGACTTCCCGGGCTTCATGCTGATCAATGTCGG
>JBAQLX010000340.1:0-2939 GCA_049302315.1 Desulfosporosinus sp. | reverse complement strand
GTATTGTTCCTCTCGGAACGAGGATGAAATTGAAGCCGGCGTGCAAAACGTCAAGCAGATTCTGGCTGAAAACTATGTGCGACCGGATGAGGCTCAGAAAATCATCTCCAAGCTGCGGGAGAGAGGCAGTTACACTGTCATTGATAAAGTGGCCGTGAAACTGAACTATAGAAGTGACATCTACGAATCTGAGTTCTCTAATCTGGGTCTCAAGAATGTTCCGATTGCCGAAAGGTACGTTTCCGATTATGAACGGCTCCTCTGCGGTGGTATCTGGTGCATTGTCCAGCTGGAATACTTTTATGATGAAGCAGATAAAAACCGTTGTCCGTTTATCATTCACAAGCTAACTCCGATTCAAATGCCAAGCCTGGATTTAGACGAGGTGAAAAACGGCAGAGAACACTTCACCAAGGACGAATGGATTGATATTTTACTGCGCTCAATTGGCATGGAGCCGTCCCATTTTACAGAACGCGTAAAATGGCTGCATCTTGCGCGGCTCATGCCGTTGATTGAAAATAATCTGAACCTTTGCGAGCTGGGTCCGCGGGGAACGGGGAAATCACACGTTTATAAAGAGATTTCTCCGAATAGCATCTTGGTTTCCGGTGGCCAAACCACGGTTGCCAATCTGTTTTATAATATGAGCAATAGAACAGTGGGCTTGGTGGGCATGTGGGACTGTGTTGCTTTTGATGAAGTTGCTGGAATCAAGTTTAAAGACAAAGACGGTATCCAGATTATGAAAGATTTTATGGCCTCCGGCTCCTTTTCCCGTGGCAAGGAAGAAAAGGCTGCCCTCGCTTCCATGGTTTTTGTGGGGAATCTCAATCATAGTGTGGATGTCCTGCTGAAAACATCACACTTGTTTGAGCCATTTCCTTTTGAAATGAATAGTGACAGTGCTTTTTTTGACAGGATGCATTGCTACATACCTGGATGGGAGATCCCCAAATATCGACCGAAATTCTTCACCGATGACTATGGGTTTATTACGGATTATCTTTCTGAGTTCATGAGAGAGCTACGCAAGATTTCCTATGCTGATACCTTCGACAAGTATTTTAAGCTCGGCAACAATCTCAACCAACGTGATGTGATCGCTGTTCGGAAAATGGTATCTGCACTCATTAAGCTGATCTATCCTCATGGCAAGTTTGAAAAAGAAGATGTGGATGAAGTTTTGCGTTTTGCTTTGGAATGCCGTAGAAGAGTAAAAGAGCAACTCAAGAAGATTGGCGGCATGGAGTTTTATGATGTCAATTTTTCATATATCGACAATGAGAGCTTTGCGGAAGAATTTGTACCAGTCCCTGAGCAAGGGGGAGGAAAGCTTATCCCTGAAGGATTGCATAAGCCTGGACAACTCTATACGGTTAGCCGTGGAAAATCTGGCATGATCGGTGTATTTAAGCTTGAAATTGAAATGGTAACAGGTTCGGGTAAGTTTGAACGGACAGGTATAGGTACGGATCGAGAAGCCAAAGAATCTATTGAAACAGCATATAGATACTTAAAGGCAAACAGTAGAAATATCAGTGGAACGATAAGCACAGCAACGAAAGATTATTTGATGCACGTTCAAGATTTAAATGGAATCGGCATAACGAATCAATTAGCACTGGCTTCCCTTGTTGCTCTGTGTTCTTCTGCAATGAATAAACCCGTGCTCAGCAGTCTTGCAGTGCTCGGTAATTTAAGCATTGGGGGAACGATTATCAAGGTTGAGGAGCTTGCCAATGTTCTTCAGGTGTGTCTTGATAGTGGTGCTAAAAAAGTATTATTGCCAATTACATCAACTGTTGATATGGTTACCGTTCCGCCGGAACTCATGGGAAAATTTAATCTGATGTTCTATCAGTCCCCGGAAGATGCTGTGTTTAAAGCATTGGGGGTAGAGTAACAGGATAGACAAGTGCCGCGCAGCGACATGGGGGTCTATATTCTATATTCAATTACAATTCCATATTAAGTGGGGTCAACAATAATATGACTAAAATGCTTATAACTGATCTAGATAATACACTCTATGATTGGGTAACGCACTTTTCAAAATCATTTGAAGCTATGGTGGATAGTTTATCAGAATTAATTTCTGAAGATAAGGCAGATTTACTTTGTGAGTTCAAGGCTATTCACCAACATTATAAAAACACAGAACAGCCATTTGCCATATTAGAATTACCTATCGTTCAAAAACAATTTGGAACCACTTCTAGATCTGAATTAATAGAAAAACTTAACAAACCACTTCATGCATTTAATTCAACTAGAAAAAGATTACTCACCCTTTACGACGGTGTGGAAACGTCTTTGCAAAGCTTATGCACTTTAGGTTTTAAAATAGTTGGCTATACTGAGGCGATGTCTATTAACGCGTTGTTCAGGCTGGAAAAGCTAGGGATTAAAGAATACATCAAGAGACTTTACGCTCCCGAAGGTAAATATTTAGGCCATCCGGATCCCAATTTTAAAAAACCACTAGAAGTTGACTATATCCGTTTTATACCAAAGGACAATAAAAAACCAAATCCCCAGGTTTTGCTTGATATTTGTAAGCGTGAAAACATAGATCCATCTGATACTTGGTATGTAGGGGATAATTTAATTCGAGATATTTCGATGGCAAATTCCGCACACATTAAATCAATTTGGGCGAAATATGGAACACAATATTCTCCAGAAGTGTGGGATATATTGGTGAGAGTAACACACTGGACTGAAAATGATGTTCGTAGAGAAAATGAGCTTCGAAACCAATATAAAGAAGTGATACCTACATATACCATTGATTCGTTTTCTAGGATTATTCAAATTCTTAAGATGGATATGAACGCAACAATAAAGGTGAGCCGAAATTATGGGAACGCTAGGAAAAAAGTGAGCCGCTTGAAGTAAAACCCTTGAATAATCAATCGTGAAGAAGATTGATATTA
>JBAQLX010000339.1:0-1516 GCA_049302315.1 Desulfosporosinus sp. | reverse complement strand
TTCCGTTCTATCCTGTATAAAGGCTACTGATACGAATTTATTGTCTCCATAAAAATCGATTTCGTATCCTTCATCTGAAATAGCCTTCCCGAATGCGTAATAGCACAGGTCTGAAGTATCATCTTTTTCGTATTTGTAAGGCTTTCTCACGTCTACGTCGATGTGAGAGAGAAAATCAGTCAATTCTGGTAGGTAACCAATGATTGAATCAAAAATAACCGGCATTTTAGCATAATACTGCTTACTTTTTAATTCATCTATAATGAATTTCCAACCTTGATAATTATATTCCATATCCAAATGACTCCTTATTTATATCGCAGCATATGCATTTCCTCAACCGAACAGCTCTCATAGCGATTATCGATTGTCGACTTTTCATCCGAGCCCTCATCCTTGCAAAAGATTGTTGAGTATACTTCCGTCAGCATCTGCGGAGGATCACATAGCTCGAAACAGTCAATAGAATCATATAATTCCTTTGTCACTGTTTGCCCGTATTTATTTATATAGGCTTCCGTATTCTTTCTTGCGTTGTCCTCGGCAATTTGGTAAGCGTTTTCAAATGAATCGGCCGTAACCAATACAATGCTCTCCTCAAAGAATTCAGTGCTTTCGCCAAAATATTCATCCATGAGAACGGGCTCTGGTTTTCCGGTGACTGTCATTATATAAAGGAGCTTCACAGAATACCAATTCATATCATTCAATGCCTCGCTTTCCATTTTAATTCGGTATACGTCGCAGCTTTCTTTTGTTCCATATAATTATGGATATACGATTGATCGTCTTTGATGATCGCCGTGTACAATTTTTTATATTCCGGTCCTGTTTCCTGCCACCAGCTTTTATTGTACTTGTCGCTATTTTGAATATAATAGTTAAGTATCTCGGCAACGGCTTCATATTTATCCATATCCAAAAGAAAGCCTATTTCTTGGTCGTCCGGCTCATCATACCTTTTATAGAAATCGGTAAGTTTTGAGGATCGGGAGGCATTTAATGCATCTTCGGAAGTAGTTGTCTGAGAAAACCAGGGAAGCAGATACTTTTCCAAAGCATTCGCACAGATGTCTGCCGCTTTCTGCAAAGTTTCCGGCTTCATATCAGCGTAAGGATTTTCAAGGACATCAAGACCGAATAATTTGCCAACAACCCGGGTTCCAAACCAGTCGTTCGTTCCGTCGATCAAACGGTGTACCTCGTCGCCTTCCATCGTCCGGTAGTTATCATCGTATACGCTGGAAATATGAAAGCGGATCGTGAAATCCCGCGCCAGATGCAAAAGGCAAAATTGCTGCACCACATTGTTTATGATACGGTGATAGAAACGATCCCGTATGCGAAAGCCATATGGCTTCACTATCGGGTTTATTCTTTGTTTTACGATTTGATAAAATGGATTTGCCATACTAACCTCCATTTCGCCGCTTATGCGGGCGACACAAATAGTAATGAAAAGAGTGCGTAGCGGTCATCCCCGCGTTACAATGTTTCTGAGGGGAAGGTATACTAC
>JBAQLX010000338.1:0-8098 GCA_049302315.1 Desulfosporosinus sp. | reverse complement strand
CCCTACACATGCGCTATGCTTCGTTACTTGCTGAATCCTAAACGCCTAACCCCAAATCAACCGGAAGCAAACCGACTGTGAACAAAAAAGCGATCCGCATAACCGTACACGAATAGTTCCTTTCCGCTGCCTGGGTCAGGAATAGGCTCAATCTCCTGCTGCGTGAAGCCGCACAATCTGCTCCCTGCCGTCATCCCATTACACTCGCTTCACCCGCAGCACATGCACCTTGCTTGTGGATAAACGGGCAGCATTGTATAATAAAAATGTCGTCGTGGACAGTCTGTTACGTGTAGGTGCTTGCTCACCTGCTCGTGCCTGGAAGTGCGTCAACACTTTCAGGTCACGGCGACTTTTTAATTTCCACCTATTCCTAATTATAGCTTTTTTGAGGTGAATTGCAAGGTATGATTATCAAGAAAAAATATTGTATCCATAGGGAAGCAGGTCCTTAGCCTCCTTCAGGCGATGGCCGATTTCAATGGCGCTGGTAAGGAGGATTTTCCCGGCTTGGTGTCTGATCGTGTTTATTTCAGCCGTGATCCCAAGCGGCGTGCGATCTGTGATATCCGTTTTGGGAGGAATACTTGCAAGAAAAGTTGGATACTTCTCTACCTACTATATATTGGCCGGAATTTGATAAATTTGACAGAAGATGGTTTATTGTGACATTTTGGTGTTTGGGAAAATACAATATATGACTATCTCCTCTAAGTTGGTAAAACTATACATATAATATTGAAACAGGGTTTGGAAGGTGATATGATATGGACAAGAAAAACAATGATAGTCCTCAAGAGGAGGGAGAAAAAATGAGTATATTAGAAAGTGAAATATTAAGTAATAGACACTGTCCTCCTACTGAATCTTTAAGACAATCTTTAGATGAAGTTAAACTTATGAAAGAAGGGAAAAAGGCAGAAACTTCTTTTCAAGATTGGTTTTCAAAAATTAAGAAGGAATGTGTTTCTTCCGTTGTTTTCCCGGCATCCGCATTGCCGGAACCATCCTGAGGATCGTTGTGTTCGTTGTCATCTTTCTTAGTTTCAGGACTGTCATTTGCTTGTCCCTGGGCCAATGCCTTGGCAATACGCTCGTTGATCTTCTCCAAGCGTTCTTTCTTAAACCGTTTACGGAACTTGACCAGTGCCACGGGCGTGAACGGCGGGGTCAATTTGTATTCTTTCAGGCCAATGAAGTATTGCAGGTAAGGATTCTCGGTAAGCTGCTGTACCAATTCCCGGTCTGTGTATCTACAGCGGGTCTGGATGATCAGTGACCCTAGAGCCATACGGACTGGTTTAGCAACATTGCCCCGATCACTGGGAAACATGAAGGCATAGTCTTTCTCAAACTCATCCCATGGAATGAGTTTAGCCAGTCGGACCCAGCGGTTTTCGGCACTTAGCTTGCCGGAAAAGGGCAGAATAAAATCATCTATAGTTAATTGTGGTTTTGGTTTGCGGTACATTTTCTCCTCCAAGTGCAAGGTTTTAAGGGTTATATTGATATTCCCTTACACTTAAATTCGCCAAATGGCCCTACAAACCCTTGTCATTACTGGATTTTCTCGTTATTTTAGCAAGCCCTAATTATATGCCATCTGCGGATTCTTCGGGACCCACAGATATAATTTTAGAGAAAAAAGGGGGCCGATGCTCTACGAACTCTCTGTTCGTTTTGCATCGGCCCCTTTAAAATTACTACGTGGTCTATTTAGAATACGTCGCCATACGAATCAAGACGCGTGCTTAACAGGGACTCGGCTTCCGACCCAGCCTTAAAAAGGTTAAACACTTCAATCCCCTGTGAATATATGACGTTGTTTAAGTCCTTGCCCTGATCAAACAAGTCTTGCTTGATAATTTCGATCTCCTCTTCCACCCGCAGATCCTAGCAGATAAGTTTCCGATCACATATATATCGTTATTACTAACAAATATATTGGTAATCGACCCCTCCATCTAGCCGGATCTCCTTAAAATAGCTCTTCGTGTAACCTTCCATCTGATACATCCCCTTCTTTCTGTTCGTATCTGAGGAGATTATATCACATCTTGCCAACCTTAAAGTACACTGTTTTCCAAAGATGTTTATACTCGGATCATCAGGTAATAAGTACAAACACAGCCACCTGAGCCATTTACAACGGTCTGCAGATGATATGTCCCATACCCGACTTGTAAGCCTCCGATCATATAGTGATCTGTCATATTTGCATACGACATTGCATGTGTAGCATCGCCAGGTATGATATACTTATCAATACAATCACAGGTCCAATAATCAGGGTATTGATACCAAGGAACGGTTAATTAGTGATTCCAGTTACGTTTCCACCTGACGTATACCATGTGGTGTCTAATTCTGCTGTCCCCATATATGTTCCGTCATAATAATCGTTTATGCCGTAAGCGTAACTATGATATACGTCCTGTACGCTATAACCCAACTCTGTTACAGGCTTAACACTAAATACATGAAGCATGACTTTGCCGTCAATTATTTCTTTATAAACATCTAAATCTTTAATTTCAACAGCGTTTTCTTCACCTTCTTTAATGACAGGTATTTTGTCAATACCGAAAACTTTTCCTTCAATTGTTACGTTTTTGCCTTCTTGTACAAACTCTAAAGGACCGTTGTTACTTAGTTTCTCTGTAGCAGCATTAACCGGAGCCAATGTTATTCCCAGTGCTCCTAACAATGTGATTACAGACAAACCTACAGCAATGAACATTTTCTTAGCAGTTTTCATCATAATTCCCCCATTCTCGATTATAACAGTATTAAGTTTTTTGGTTATCGCCCCTCCTTTTGGTGTTTTATCTACTAAAGAACTGCTTCTACATGTTAGTAATATAAACGATGCTCAGCGAAATATTTGTCGTTTTATGAAAATATTATAAATAATGTTATTGCATGTACGTATTTCCAATATATATAAATAATCCTTATTTTTTTTGACGTTTATTAACGTCGTAAAGTATTTTTATTATCAACATAGTTAAGCACAAGATAATAGCAGCACGTACAGAAGCAGCGTGGTCTGTAAAGAATAATATAATTAAGACAATGATAATTAAAATTGATGTCCATAATTTCCATCCCATAGTGCATCCCTCCTTTCTCAAAAGTTTTATCTCTCCGACCGAACTTAATTAATGTCCTGAAAATGAAGAACCGAATTGTTGACAGTAGCTAAAATGCTGCCCGATAGGGCATCTGGAAAATTTTCGGCAGAGGCTATAATATTTAAAGCCACTGCCGGTGGGAAAGTGTAAATCACTATGTCGTTCGTTGCATAGCGGTCTACACCCGCTAAACGTATTGATCCGGGCAATTGCTCCAAAGTAGATTCAGAAACTACTGCACTACCTCCAATCACAAGAGTATCTGTAACCCATAGTTTATTAAGAGCATCCCATGTTTCTGAAGGAAGAAAATCACTATTATCCGTCAATAGAATAGGTATTCCTCGCACTGCCGCAACAGAAGCGATCGATAGGGCATCTGGAAAATCTTCCCCACTGACGATAACGGCCTTACCTGTTGTCCCCATGGTTTGAGCAATTTGAGAAGCTGTGGCGTATCGGTTAGCTCCAGCTAAACGGTAGACAGGGGCAATCTGAAATAAATCCGATTCGATATCGGCAGAGATTGCTACAGTGCCACCAAGTAAGTATATCGACTTAGGGGCGAGACGCTGAATTTCCGTCCTAAGTCTCGGATCCAAAGCACCTGAATAGGTTAATAAAATCGGTGCTGAAAGTTTATAAGCAAGCGGAATCCCCGCTAATGCGTCAGAATAATTACCCGCCCCGACTAATAGGACCGCGTCTGCTCCTGTAGGATAAGCAGAGTCCGCTGCACGAATTACTGTTTCAATAAGATCCCCGCCAGATAAATTCGGGGGAACGGATAATGGCATCTGTCCAACCCGGTAAACTCCTGGCGAATATATTCCAACTGTAAGCACACCTCCGGTTGTAACACCAGCCACACGTATCCAACGGGAACCGTCCCACCGGAAAAGATAGTTTGCCAGAGTTGATTGATTAGTTACTGGGATGGACAAAGAAAGGATTTTATGAGGTATTTCATCCATGCTCCAAGAAACACGCACTGTTGCCGATCCCGGAATAACACTAGATTGAAACGAAGCTGGCGAATCGACAGATTGCAGGGTTACTGAGCTGGAGCCGTCCCACGTTAAAGGAGAAACTAACAAAGATACCTCGCTCAAGGCATCTCTTATAATACCACCAGCATAATCGACAGTTGCAGGGGTGTACATGATCTGCGGATCAGCTATTTTTATAGCCCTATATGCATTAGGTAAACCATATCCAAATTGGGCGGAGCGTCCGGTAGCCTCTAACTTCTGAGCAGACTGTTGCATAATAGATGCGACTTGCTGTGCAGACAAGTCAGGGTGAGCACTCCAAATCAGAGCCGCTACCCCTGACACGAATGGGGCCGCCATGGATGTGCCATCGTGAAAAACAAGCTTGTTTTCACCAGAGACTCCCCCGCCATCTGTTAAAACACGTATGCCTGGGGCAACAAAATCGAGGCTTTTCCCTATATTTGAGAAAGGAGCTATCTTAAAATATTCATCCAGAGCTCCAACGGTTAAAACTCCAGACAAAGACGCGGGATATAAAATATTTGGTTCCACTCCCTCCGGGTGGTTGCCAGCAACTGCAACAATAAGACAATCTTTAGCTTGAGCATATTTAATTGCCTCTTGTACCGGTGCATCTAATGTAGAGCTACCTATACTTAAATTAATAATTTTTGCTCCGTTATCTGTTGCCCAGTGAATCCCATCCTGTATGCTTTGAACCTTACCGTTACAGAAACTGTCTAACACTTTCACTGGCAAAATCATTGCTTCAGGCGCAACTCCGATAAGTCCAAGTCCCTGACCGTTTCCCGCAATAAGACTCGCAACCCGTGTTCCGTGTCCAATGCCATCTGCGGTATCAACAGTTCCCACACCTCCAGTAATCGCATTATAACCAGGAATTAAATTTCCCTTGAGATCACCGATATTAGCGTTCACACCGGTATCAACAACCGCAACAGTGACACCTTTGCCTTTAATACCCATTGACCAAACCTTCGGAGCCTCAACCGCTAGTAATCCCCATTCTGCTGCTTCTTTGCTATCAAGTGGTAGCAGAGAAGCAGTAGAATTTCGTATAGGGAAAGTTAATAAGATAAGTGACAGTATGACAAGAACGGTTAATCGACGTTTCATTAGCAAAACACTACCCTTCAATTAGAATCTTTACATGTGAACTAATTTTCACACGATTCTAGATAAGTATAAATATAACATAAAGTAAACTTTTTTTCCATACATGTATATATGTGCTAAATTCTACGTTTTCTTACGATTACCTTCTTAATTATCCTATTTTTTAAATTGTTTTTTGTCATCCCACAATGAACAAAGTGTTTCTGCTGTTCCATAATGACCATACATTAACTCCTCGGCCAGTTGTTCTTTTTTCTCCCTCTCGTACTCTAAAATCCTTTTTTTGTAGTTAAGATGATCAGCTATTTCGTTATCACAGCATTGTTTGTACAACTCAAGAATCATTGCTGGAATCTGGTTCTCCAACCGATTATCATCGGCATCAATATAAAAATATCTGGCATTACCTACTTGCCAATTGATTTGAAACCTTCCGTCAAAAACTTCTTCATATAGTGGTCTAAAATCTTGTAATGCCTTCTGATCATTGAGATATCGCCGCTTTGTTTTACACTCATTGAAATCGAAGGACATCGTAGTGCCCAATAGCCTTATGTTTATGTTGTCTCTGTCCCCGCGATCAGTTGAATATAACCATGGTCGAGTATTGCATACTCTCCATTTTCTCCAGGGTCAAGCCGAAATACTAACCCATAGTTATATAACTCAAAAATGGCATGAAGTACCGACTCAGTCTCATATGATTCAATTCGTTGCTCCACATTGGTATAATCGGAATTCCTTAAACTAATACCTAACCCGGACAAGCCGGAACCAATAGGATTTTAAAAGCCCATGTGTCGAACTATGAAGTAATTCATAGACGTGGGGGAATGATCGATGTTACTTACCGAACGGTACAAAGATAAGATTGAAGGGGTGCTCTCTTGTTACGATAGAATTGTGATCCATGGCAATATTCCAGTACTTTGTTTTGATGGAGGGATGACATCGTACTTGTATCAAAATAACATCAGGATTTTCGACTATCCTGACTGGGCAAATCGCCTTCGTGAAGAGCTTCGTCAACATGCTGAGCAAATCGCTAATGAAAACGGATTAGAGATTGAGTTTATCCGATAGATAGGAATAGATAGGAATATAGATAATAGATAGGAATTTGCTTTTTTCCCCTTCTCAGTATATCACCGGTCAATATTGTAACTCTGTCGGCTAAGTCGGAGGGATTGCTCCCTCCTTCTCGCCTAAGAACTGTACGTGTCCCTTTCAAGACATACAGCTCAAGCTCTCATTTATCCGTCTGTCTTTATGGTATTTATCACCAAGACATTCGGCACGGTATATTCGCTGTTGCAATTTTTCTACATGCCCGTTAATAAGGAACCAGTCGATTTGTTTCCATTGGGTATCGGGAGGTAATGTGGACTTCCTACAATTTGAAGTTTTTCGCATCTGTTACCTCACTTTTGAAATCTTGCTTTTCGTTTTATTCCGTGTTGATTACCAGTTGGAAGTCGGCACCCTTTCAGGTATGTAATTTTACATTATTCGCCCAGTTATTTCTTATTCCTGTTGGTTTGCACCATAGCGACATTTGCTTTTTCCAACGCTCCTTTATCCTCTGGAGATTTGTATCTCCCTTGCGGTCGACCTACCATTAATGGACTCCATAGGACTTATCAAGTTCAGCTTCTATTAGATACGAATGGGTTAGGTTCATTCAATACACCGGCAAATATGTAGGTAGGGCTTGCTAGCCAAATTCCGATTTTTGAAAATCAGGCGCAAGCCATTGAATCTCGGCTTCTAAAGAGCATCTGCAAAAATTGAAAAAAAAGAACTCTGAGCTGGCGCTCTAAGTTCATCACCAAAAAGTGCATGGCTATCATACTTTCTGCGGTTTCTTTCAGCTTGGCGAAGATCCTGTTAAGGCTGTACTTTCTTTTACCTTCATCAAACTTACCTTCAACCGCGTTGCGCATCCTCGCATCTAATCGCTCCAGCGCTTTTTCGGCTTTCTGCAATTGAGCGTTCGCTGCTGGTCTTCCCAGTCTGGGACCGCTTAGCCGAATATTGTTCTTTTTGCAAAAGGCTAAGTTATCCCGATTCCGGTAGATCTGGTCAGCCAACACTGCTTCAGGGTAATATCCGTGCCGCACTTTATAGCGTTCTACACTATCGATGAGTGTACCGGCTTCGTTAAATGCATCCCATGACAGTTTTTCAATGCGGCAGATACCATTTTCGATACTAATAGCAACCTTTGCCCCAAACTCGACGGCTGCACTTACTTTGCCTCTTACAATTGGCCGGACATGTGGCTGATAGAGGCTGACGATCCGATCTTCGACCTGGTGATTTTTGGCTTTGTACATCTTTTCCTGCTGCTCAACCAGGATTCGTATAGTTTTCAGCAACCTTATCTGTCTTTGACTTAAAGCATCCATCCCTGAAGAAACATCGGTTAACAACCGGTCTACATGACGCAGGTTCCGTTTGCAGTATTGCAACTGACGTTTAATTCCTTGACGGAGCTGAACTTTTCTGGGTTTCCGTTGTTTGGAAATGCTCAGATAAGCTTTCCTGGCTTTTTGCCTGTAGGTCCTTGGTTTTTTCTCTTGTTTACCATTAGCGCTGTGAAGGGTATCAATGATTTTTTCAAGCTTTTCCCTGGCTTCACTGAGCAGGCCCAAATCCGTCGAATATTTAATATCTGCCGGGATACAGGTAGCATCCAGAATCAAGGTTCCTTGGTTTACCTGAGGTTCATTTGAATGTGTTTCTTCCGTTGTTTTCCCGGCATCCGCATTGCCGGAACCATCCTGAGGATCGTTGTGTTCGTTGTCATCTTTCTTAGTTTCAGGACTGTCA
>JBAQLX010000337.1:0-2572 GCA_049302315.1 Desulfosporosinus sp. | reverse complement strand
CAAAGAATTGGTATAGTATTTTTGCAACAGCATTACATAAAGAGTGCTTTACCCAAGGAGAGATTCATCAAATATATAAGATTGAAATGGAAGTAAGAACATTCTTTGATTTTGCTGGAATTGTTCCTGATTTTTTAATTCTTCAAAACATTGAGCGGGATAGCAACAAAATCCAGTATTATTGGGATTCACGTTCAAGTGAAGCAAAGTGCCCTTTTTGTGGCATGATGAGCAACAAGGAATGTAAAGAGCCCTTTGAAAAGCCATTACAAGACACCCCACAGGATGGATTGGCAGTATATCATGTTGTACGCAATAAAAAATATTTCTGTGAAAACCCCAATTGCCCGCATACGCGTTTTGTAGAACGGTTGGATGGTTTTGCTGAAGAAAACGCACGAAAAACAATCCGTTTTAAGAAATATTGTGTAGAACGGGCGTTGGAAAACGGATGCAACCCTGCGGAGGACGCGCTAAAGAGAGAGGGAGCTTTGGTGAGTAATGATTCAATCGCCAGATATTTAAAAGTGGAGTCTGCCAAGCAAATTGAATACAATATAAAACGAAACGATGTAAAGGTTTTAGCAATAGATGACATCAATCTTCGCAAAGGGGACAAGTCGACAGGATGTACTGTTTTAATAGACGAAGAAACCCATAGGGTTCTATTAATAATACGCGGCGCTACCAAAGAAGCTGCAAAGAAAGCGATTGAAATGTTTCCTTCCGCAGAGTTTCTTAGTAGGGATCGAGCAAGCGCCTATGCGTCTGCAGCAACGGAATGTGGGAAAACTCAGATTGCCGATCGGTTTCATTTGATAAAAAATGCACATGCAGCAGTAGAAGAAGCGTTGATGACATCAATTCCGGCAACTATATTTATTCGCGAAGGGGACGGCTGGGTTCAAGCCACGCAGTGTGAGGACATAATTCCTGTAAGACCATACTTCTATGTGCCTGAAGAAAATGTTGAAGAGCGGATAAGACTTGCCGGGTTGACAGAATTTAAAGCTAAACGATATAGAAACACATTAAAGATTCTGGAATTGGCAGATAAAGGCGTAAAAATTGCCGATATTGCCAATACGTTGAATATACCACTCAAAGATGTACAACTGTTGCGTAGAACCGCAGTTAGCACATTAGACTATGTTGATGAGAAGATGAAATCACGAATCAATTCCGCAAACGAATCAATTATCCAGCATGAGGATATATTGATCAATCGCAAAAATAAAATACTTACACCGAAAGCACATCCTTCTCACGACTCTATCGTTGAACCCTATAGAGAAATTGTTATAGCAGAAGTTAAGAAAGGTGGGAACAAAAGAACTATACATCCAATCCTTCAAGCACAGGGTTTCAATGGAAGCAGCAATGCAATTTATCAGTATATTCTTAAGCTTCGTAAAGAAGTACCTGAGGAAATTAAAAAGGATACCATTGAAAATTCTCCCGAGATCAAATTGGAGAATATTTCACGCGACACGGTTTACAAACAGGTGCTTAAGAAAGCGTCCGAAAGCCGTCCGAAAAACGCTGAAGCAAAACAAGAAAATGCTTCACAGAAGAAGCCTCCCGAAAAAAAATCGCCATTAAGCGACAAAGCTAAAGAGCTGATTTATGGTGTTGAGGATGCTAATGATAGCGCTCAATCAAAAAGCAAGGAAAATGAACAAAAAAAACAACTTTTTGAAAAAACAGTAGCGTTGTATCCAATGATTATGATTCTTGTGGTTTTTTTGAGCGATTGCTATAAAGTGTTTGATGACTATAGTATAGTTGAATTGGACTCTTTTATTAATAAATACAACGGCTGTGAGATTGCTCCGCTCGCACAATATGCAAATGGGCTGCTTGCTGATTATGATGCTGTGAAAAATAGCTTGATATATAAAGACATTAGCAATGGGCCATCAGAAGGCATGAATAGCAGAATTAAAATGAAGCATCGTAGAGGTGGAGGACGAGCGGGTATTGAACTGATAAATGCCTATAATGTCCTAAACGTGAGTGACCTTGCAGGATGATTCATCTTATTTGAGAAAGAGCCGATTATCATACAATAAAGATGAGAGTTAAGCCAGCACTTTTTTATTAGGGTTCAATTAAATGTCCAATTGGAAATTTCTGTTTTCCGGGGATATGAGTTATATCAGATACGAACTAATTATTTATGATCTTTTCCAAGGTTTGTCGAATTTTCCGAGAAAACAAAGGTTCCATGACCCTGTGCGTAACGGTGAGCGGCAGCGAACCGTTACGCCGAGTACGCTCGATCAGACCCCGTGGGAGCGACAGGTGGAAGCTCCCTCGAGTACGTCCATCTGAGAGAAAAATATTTATCATGCAATGTTAAAGCGGGTAATAACATGTTATACTAATCTTAAACAGATTTGCAGATAATCTGAAAAGAGGTAATATTTATGTCTCTCGTACAGCTGAAAAAATCTTTTGGTATTGTACAAATAAAAAAACGTCACGTAATTACGCTAGGGCAAGAAGTGCGTAAAGAACTTAACCTTGACGAAGGAGATATCCTTGACGTTTCGATTGAAGAAGGAAAAAT
>JBAQLX010000336.1:0-5468 GCA_049302315.1 Desulfosporosinus sp. | reverse complement strand
TGGAGGGTTTCGCCGAAGCCGCACGTCCCAAAAGGAATTCTTAGCGGCGAAGTCGGAGTCTACCCCCACCGAAGCAGAATAAGGTGTACCTCTCCCACTTGTAGAAGTGGGAGTCTTACGATTGGATTAAGTTAGGCTTTATTTGAATAGGCAAGTATCCACAAACGTAGTTATTGTTCCATGTGGAACATAATATTAGGAAGATAATGTGAAACCCCGTGTAAAGGCTCAATAATAATGTTAAGAATATGTTCCACGTGGAACATATTGCAGATAAGCAAAAGGGGGTGATTGTTATTGGTACATAATGGAATTACCCAAAAGAGGGTCTGCTTAGAAAGCAAGGGTTTCATTGTATGGTAAGGCGCCGGGGGGGGCTTTGCTTTTACCGACCGCCGGTGCCTGATGGGTCCCTTCTCACCGTCCATGGCTTCAGGGACACTCGGTCGTCCATGGCCAGCGGTCCCTTCTCGCCGTCCATGGCTTCAGGGACACTCGGCCGTCCATGGCCAGCGCTTGTCGTTAGTCAAGTCTTCCTAATAGCGTACTTTTAAGTAAGAATGCGTTATGAGGGTACTTATGTTCTCAGACATCCGCCACACCAGGTTGAGTCGGGTGTTTTGCAACACCATATATTCCATAAAACCTCCGACATTTACAATCCCAGTGATATGAGCCTCACCAACTTCAGGAAGTTGTTTATGAACTCCGGCGCCAGGTTTTAACGGCCCATCAGCTAGTGTAATACAACCGATAGAATCCATTCTTCCAAGGCAGGCATCAATGGCAATAATAAAGGGATTAAAGAATGAATACTGAATATATTGAATACTTTCCAGTAAGTTTGTTGCATGAACAGGCTCATCAAGGGTGCCGTAAACGTTAAGTTGAGGTAATTTAAGGCGTGAAAGGTGAGTTCCAATCAAGGGCCCCAAAGCGTCACCTGTTGACCGATCGGTTCCAATGCACAGGATTACAGCGGGGCGTTTTCGCGTAGATGCAAATAGATCGGAAAGCCTCGTTTCCAATTTTGCTTTAGCTGAATAGTCGTCTACATGGGCTTTCATTTTTTGAGGTTCGGTTAAAAAAGAAAATAAACTCACAAACTGCCCCCTAAAATCAAATCACAATGGCTAAGTATATATGAATAAATTGTTCCCAAATACTAACCCTTTTATGCATGTTATTCCTATTCCAGCCATAAGCATGATGGCGAGGAGGGAAGCATAATGCAATGGAAAACAACTTTTCAAGTCGCCGCAACATACGTGGGTGCTGTCATGGGGGCAGGATTTGCTTCAGGTCAAGAAATTCAGCAATTTTTCGCACGATTTGGCAGGTGGGGATTAGTTGGAATAGTTGTCAGCGCGCTTCTTTTTTCTCTCCTTGGGTGGGGCATGCTGGATTTACAGGAACGCTGGAAAATCACATCGTACCCAGAGTTTTTCGAGTACCTACTTGGTCGTAAGTGTGGGCGATGGGCGGATGGTTTGGTGAGTGTCCTTTTGTTTGTGGGAATACTGGCGATGATTACCGGCAGTGGTGCGCTCTTTTATGAATATTTCGGCTTCTCAAGGTGGTTAGGCATCTTCTTGACAGGTTCAGTGATTGCCTTATCTTTATTGTTTCGAGGAGAAGGAGTGCTATGGATTAATTCCATTCTGATACCATTTAAATTTATTTTTTGTTTGGGAATTGCTACTGCGGCAATTTTTTTAGCGACTTCTCAAGATGAAATGGGCGGCGTGGTGATGCAAAGCCCAATTGTAAAACATTGGGCTTTCTCTGCCGTTTTATATGTCTCCTTCAATTTAACATTGGCCATGGTAGTCTTTGCTTCGTTGGGGCGGGATGTTCAAAGGCCAGGTGCGCGTTTGGGAGCAGTTATAGGTGGGTTAGCGCTTGGGGTATTTGCCTTCGTCATTGGAGCCGCATTACTTAAGTTTCCTGACAGTATAGGGTTAGAAATCCCCATGGTGGCAGTTGCAGGAAAATTAGGAGATTGGCCCGCTTTTTTCTACGTAGTTGTCTTATGGTTAGCTATGATCACAGCAGCAATCGGAAATGGCTTCAGCCTTGTAAGCAGAGTGGTGGATACAGGTAAGTTGAGTTACCGTAATGCGACACTTCTCTTATTACTGATGCTTTTATCGGTAGCCGGTGTGAAATTTTCTGAGATTGTGCAACTCGCATATCCTCTATTTGGATACTTAGGACTTGTGTTTTTGCCAACAATAATATATTTTTGGTATAAATTACGTTAATAAGGGGAACAGAAATGGAAGAACGACACTATTTAGTAGGAACCGCCGGACATGTGGATCACGGTAAAACCGAGTTGATCAGGGCACTTTCCGGTATGGATACGGATCGCTTAAAAGAAGAGAAACAACGTGGGATCTCCATCGAACTTGGATTCGCCCATATGATGCTGCCTAGTGGGCGTCAAATTGGTATTGTGGATGTTCCAGGACATGAACGGTTTATACGTCAAATGTTGGCTGGCGCCAGTGGCATGGATATAGTGTTACTTGTTATCGCAGCGGATGAAGGGATAATGCCTCAGACTCAAGAGCATCTGGACATACTGACCTTGCTCGGTATACCTAGAGGGATTGTTGTTCTCAATAAGGCGGACCTGGTGGATGAAGAGTGGCTTGATCTGATGGAAGAAGAGATACGTGAGGAATTGAAAGAAACGGCTTTTCGAGAAGCGCCAATTTGCCGGGTTTCAGCTCTAACTGGTGTAGGAATTCCCAGTTTGCGTCAAACCATTGATGGGTTGCTTTCAGAAGTGGAGAGTAAAAAGTCGACTGGTCCGGTTCGTATGCCAATTGACAGGGTCTTTAGCATCCAGGGCTTTGGTACCGTTATGACCGGAAGTCTTCATAGTGGGACAATATTACTGGGTCAAGAGTTAGCGATAGAACCGGGGCATATCCTCGCAAAAGTTCGCTCTCTCCAAGTACACAACAATAAAGTAAGTACTGCTGAGGCGGGACAGCGGGTAGCGGTTAATCTTGCAGGGGTAGATGTTGCAGAAGTGGAACGGGGTTCAGCACTCGTAATGCCAAACGTTTTCAAAGTCGGTAAGATCTTGGACGTATTGGTCTTAAACCTCTCCTCGGCGGATAGACCTTTAACCCAAAGGCAACGGGTCCGGTTCCACCTCGGAACTACGGAGATCCTCGGACGAATACATCTTTTGGAACAGAATGAACTGCCCCCTGGACAAGAGGGATTTGCGCAAATTCTTTTGGAAGAACTGGTTGTTGCAGCATCAGGGGATCGTTTTGTACTCCGCTTTTATTCCCCCGCCCATACCATTGCAGGCGGAAAAGTACTCGGAGTAGCAGAGTTCAAACAGAAGCGCTATAAAGAAAGCGTATTAGCACAGATGATGATGAAAGACCAAGGCGATCCGCTTGACCTCTTGGAAGGAGAAATGGCCGAACCACGAACAGGATCCGATTTAGCGTCACGTTTACAGATCACTTCCAGTGAATTGGCGGTGAGTTTAAAAGCCCTGGAGGAATCGGAGCGACTGGAAATTTGGCAGGAAGATGAAACATTGCTCTATTGGGGAAAAGCAACAGCAGAGATCTGGCGGTCAAAATTGATCAACATGATAAGTACGTATGAAAGATCAAACCCTCTGCGCGCTGGAATTAGCAGAGAGGAATTAAAGACTCGTCTAGGGATTTCCTGGACACATCGTCGTTGGCAAACGATTCTGGAACAAGGCGCTGTGCGTGGGTATTATCGCATTTCAGGAAGCAAGGTTCAAACAAACGAAGGTGTGGAAATTCCAACAGGTATTTTAAAACGATTGGAAGCCTTACGCGCAAAATGGCAAAGTGTTGGACTAATGCCACCCGACATCATTGCAACCGCAGAAGCATGTGGCATTTCGAAGTCTGAAGCTCCGGAGTACGCCCAGTACATGTGTGAAATTGGAGAATGGGTACACATTGATCAGTTTTACTTTAGACAAAAAGATCTGGAACCTGCCAAAGAACGTTTGATTGAGTTTCTTAAAGAACGGGGTGAAACAGGGGTTTCTGAGGTGCGTGAAATGTGGGGAACTTCAAGGAAGTATACAGTTCCGCTGCTGGAGTTCTTTGATAATCAGAAGATAACAAAGCGAAATGGAGACAAAAGAAGATTATTTAGCTAAGCTTACATTCAATGGTATTACGCACAATTTATGGAAACAGTCTTTAAATCTAAAGATTCGCTTCCATAATAACAATGAATGTGTTAATATAATGGTCGATAATGGGGATGGATGGTGGCTGGTGCTGCTCCCGGACTTCAAATCCGCGTGTCGGGACGCAGAACGTTCCGAGGTGTGTTCGATTCGCACGCATCCCCGCCATAATCGAGGTTCGAGGTTCGAATACCATGCAAAGGAAGGAAATAATTGTTATTTGTGGAGGATATCTTTTAATAATGCCAATTATAGCATTAAAAGTTGAATCAACTGATTTAAATGGACTCAACTACTTGGAGCCGGCTGATCGCTGGCTCTCTTTTAATTTTTGCGAATGGGTAGTGCGAATGGGTAGTATTAGAAACATAATTCATAGATAAGGGAATCTCGGTTAACGGTTCACAATTTAGCAGCAGGATTTTCATAGGCCTAAGTCGAATAAGCTTCAGTTAGGAGAAGAGTTACGCAGAAGGCTTATCAACTCAATGATAAGGGGGCAACGGAACTACGTGAATCTTATGGACATCCTTATTATAGGGATTATATTGTTAGGCGCTTTATTCGGGTATCAGAAAGGCCTAATATCCAGCATAGTAAACTTTCTGAGTAGTATTGTGGGTTTTGTTGTGGCTTCGTGGAAATACATGGCTGCGTTGAGCTGGGCTGAACAATATTTTCCACTGCAGCAATGGTTAGAGCCTGTGATTTATAAAGCGATACTTCCCGTTGTTCAGTCCAAAGCCTCTTCTTTGCAAAATCAAGCATCAGGCAATATTTTGGGGTCACTGCCTCCGGAATGGCGCAGTATATTTGAAAATCTATCTAGTGTCCAGATGCCTCAAGCCATCGAACAAGTGACTCATCATTTGGCAGGGATGTTTACCGAACGCATCTTGAGTCTAATCGCTTTTGGTTGTGTTTTTTATATTGTAATGATTGTAATTCAACTATTATTTTCTATACTCCTTCATCCCTTCGGCAGCTGGGGCGGATCTTTGAATCGTGGAGGGGGTCTTCTGTTCGGAGGGCTTAGTGCTCTTGTTGGTATGGCAGTTATGGCGGGGTTATTCTCGCCCCTCTTACAATTGGGCTTTGGCGGAAGTTTAAATGCGCTCGTTCAGAGTTCATCCTTTTATCCATATTTGGTGGAGATTTTTTGTGTATTGGATCAAGTGTTTGCAGCCCAACTCAGTCAAAAACTACTTGAACCACTGTCACAGAGCCAAGGAGTTTGGTTTTAAGTACATATTTCAAA
>JBAQLX010000335.1:0-6121 GCA_049302315.1 Desulfosporosinus sp. | reverse complement strand
TATTATAACACGTGAAAAACAAATCTTTGTAAACGAAACTTGATTGAAGAAAGGCAATGCCAATGAGCGGGCTTATCCCCTTGACAAATCCCGAGTGTTTTTATAAGATTTAAGTACCGTAGCAACCAGCAGTATGGTCACGGAAATGGGCAAAGGAAAAACCCTTGAAGAAGCTATGGTAATTTCTAATGCAGCTGTAGCCGAGGCCTTAGGAGGGCTTCCGCCGGAGAAAATGCACTGTTCCAACTTGGCTGCAGATGCACTGCATGAGGCAATTAAAAACTATAAAGATAAACAGCAGAAAAAGGAATAGAAGAAGTATGGGTCTAAAAACCAAACCAAAAGTAGTTGTGGGTATGAGCGGCGGGGTGGATAGTTCCATGGCCGCCGCTTTGCTCCAGGAAGAAGGCTATGATGTCATCGGGATTACCTTGCAGATTTGGGAATCGGCGGGGCCTGAGGCGGAAGGGGGGTGTTGCTCCAATTCTGCCATCGATGACGCCAGGCGGGTTGCCTTTATCCTGGGAATTCCCCATTACGTTATGAACTTTCGTTCGTATTTTGAGGAGACTGTGGTGGATTATTTCACACAGTCTTATTTGGCTGGAGAAACGCCCAACCCTTGTTTGGCCTGTAATAAGCATATTAAATTTGGGGAATTGCTTCGAAAAGCTCGTGGACTGGGGGCGGAGTACATAGCAACCGGTCATTATGCGCAAGTCCTGCGAGATCCGGATAGGGAACGATTTTTGTTAAGAAAGAGTAGTGACTCGAGAAAGGATCAGACCTATGCTCTTTACATGTTAAACCAGGAACAGTTAGCCCAGACCCTTTTTCCATTAGCAGAATACCCAAAAGAGCAAGTTCGGAAAATGGCAAACGAACGGGGCCTGGGTGTAGGGAACAAACCCGACAGCCAGGAGATTTGTTTTGTTCCAAACGATGACTATGCTTCTTTTGTCCGGGAACGGTCGCGTGGGTTGGTTAAACCGGGACATTTTGTAGATCTTCAGGGAAAGAGATTAGGCATGCACCAAGGGATCATTCACTACACCGTCGGACAGCGGAAGGGCCTTGGGGTAACCTTCGGTAAACCGATGTTTGTAGTGGGTCTGAATCCTGAAAGCAATGAGGTTGTGTTAGGGGATAACTCAGATGTGTTTACGGATATGCTTTGGGCAAGCGATCTAAACTGGATATCCATTCCGTATTTAAAAGAACCTCTCAAAGTTGAAGCTAAAATTCGTTATAATTCATCAGGAGTTCAGGCGACCATTTATCCTGGGGAAATAGGAGCAGACTATGAAGTGATGGTCCGTTTCGAGGAACCACAACGTGCAGTGACCCCGGGACAAGCAGTAGTCTTTTATCAAGGAAACTTAGTGGTTGGCGGGGGAATAATTAATTCCGATCCACGCGGTCGGAGGTGAGGTTCGAGGTTCGAATATCGAATTAAGTCCGCAGACTAGTTTAGAGACTGTGTCTTCACACGGCCCCGGCGCTTGTATTGGGGAACGTTATAGTTGCATAAATTATTGAACTGTGGGGTAGAGTATATGTAGAGTATATATAGAACTTTTTTGCGAGGTGGAAAACGCATGCGACGTTCTCGGGAGATTGTCGGACTACCTGTCCTAGATCTAAAAAATGGGGACTCGATTGGCTGGGTACAGGATCTGGTCCTGGATAATGACAAAGACGAAGTTGTTGGTATTCTCTTGGAAGGCGGGCGCTTCTTCCATTCGGAAAAGGGAATTCCTCGAAAGGCCATTAAAACAGTAGGCAAGGATGCCATAACCGTTTGCAGCAAAATTATTGAAGAACTAAAGGGGACACGTTGGTCTGATAAAGTGGGGAATGAAGTCTATACCCGGGGCGGAGACGCAAGAGGTACAATTGAAGATGTTTTTCTCGATGATTCCGTAGAAAAAATGGTAGGATTTGAAGTTTCTGACGGGCTCTTCGCTGACCTTCTTCATGGCAGGGGAAAGATTCTCAGACCTGACGTCATGATTGATGGAAAAGACATTTTGATCGTTGATAATCAAGTATCCCCCTTGGATCAAGCAAATGAAGGGGGTATACAATCATGAATTGTCCGGTTTGCAGTGGACGGTCCATTGGTAAAGTGGGAGTAGAGCGGTTCTATTGTTGGGATTGTTGCGTTGAATTCGCTACTCAAACTGACAAAGTGGTTATTTATGATCTGGCGGAAGATGGTTCACTGGTGGCATGGGACGACCCAGCCGCAGTTGTTATGGAGTAATCCAGGCAAATTGATCTGGAGGGATAAACGATTAAGCTAAGCGCGCATGGCGCGTTTTTTTTTACCAGGAAGGGGTTAGGATGATGAAGCACAAATCATGGCGATGGATTTTTACAGGAACTTGTCTATTCCTGGCAATGTTCCTCCTTTTCAAGGTTAGGACAATTTTGGGCCCGTTTTTCCTGGCTTTTATCCTTGCCTATCTGTTAAACCCCTTGGTTGAAGCGTTGGAACGGCACAAGATTAGTCGCAAGAGGTCCATCCTGATTGTTTTCAGCCTGATTATTGCTGTAGTGATTATGATTATTTTCCTCATCCTGCCGATACTTTATAATGAACTCAGCAAATTGGCTGTGATCTTACCCAATGCATTTCAGATGTTTACCGAAAGGGTCGATGGGCTGCGTGAGCAATTTAAGGCAACAGGGTTGCCCAATCGAGTTGCGCTCGTATTGGATCAACATTTAGGGCAGGGAGAAGAAATAATTGCCAATCGCCTTAATCTCTTTTTAGCTAACTTGCCACATGCCTTGTCTTCGGCAACTTTGTATATTTTATCCCCGGTTATGGCCATCTATTTTCTTGCAGATTGGAAAGGCTTAGGTGTCCATTTTTTCCGAATAATCCCTCAACGCCGGCGAATGGAATGGCGACGACTGTGGCAAGACATTAACCATGTGATTCGGCAATTTGTGCGCGGAGATTTAGTCGTTGCTGTGATTGTAGGGATATTGAGCGGTATTGGCGTAAAATTAGTCGGGATGGAGTACGCGCTGTTGATAGGCTTAATTTGTGGGATTTCTGACCTCATTCCGTATTTTGGGCCGGTTATAGGAGCAGCGCCTACTGTTTTACTGGCTTTAACGAAGTCTCCTGCCATGGCATTTAAAGTCGCCTTGATTATTTTATTCGTTCAACAGCTTGAAGGAAACGTCATCTCGCCCAAGCTCATGGGGGACAGTGTAGGGCTTCATCCTCTCTGGGTTGTATTTGCCCTTTTAGCCGGCGGAGAACTTGCCGGAGTTTGGGGTATGTTCCTGGCTGTCCCAGTGGCAGCCGTGATCAGAGTCGTATTCAATCACATATATTTCAGGCTGGTTTCGTCTAAGGTATAAGGTGGTTGACAAATCAGACATCCCCTGTATATACTTTATGAATACACTGGGAGTTCGGAATACTTTTGCGGATAAAAGCATCATTTGCCCGTAAGATAAGCAGGGTGGCAGCATGGAAAAATCTCGTCCCTGATTGATTTAGGGGGGGATTATTTTTTTATACCTTTTGGACAATTTATAAAGGAGTGTTCGTGCATGTATACAGGAAATGAATTAAGGGACATGTTTCTGAAGTATTTTGAGGCAAGAGGGCACCGGATTTTGCCCAGCGCGTCGCTCATTCCGAAAGATGATCCTACTCTTTTGTTAACGGTCGCGGGCATGGTACCCTTTAAACCATATTTTCAACGCCTAGTTGAGCCCCCCTTTTCCAGAGCGACGACTGCTCAGAAATGTGTTCGTACCGCCGATCTTGAAATGGTTGGGAAAACGGCTCGCCATCATACCTATTTTGAAATGTTGGGAAATTTTTCGTTTGGGAATTACTTTAAAAATGAAGCGATTCTCTGGGCCTGGGAGTTTATCACAGAAGCGTTAAAAATCCCCGCCGAAAAACTATGGGTGACGATTCATCCTGAAGATGACGAGGCGAAAAGGATCTGGATGGAGAAAGCCGGTGTTCAGGCTGAGAGGATCCTTGGGGATCCTGATAACTTTTGGGCAGCCGGTCCTACTGGTCCTTGCGGCCCCTGTTCTGAGATTTATGTCGATTTTGGAGAAACCAAAGGGTGTGGCAAGCCTGACTGTGGCGCGGGTAGTTGTGATTGTGATCGCTTTCTGGAGATTTGGAATTTGGTTTTCATGCAGTATAACCGCGATGAAGCGGGGGTCTTAACCCCTCTGCCGAAACAAAACATTGATACGGGTATGGGTTTAGAACGGATTGCTTCGGTTATGCAAGGGGCGGAAACTAATTTTGATACGGATTTATTCCGTCCTATTATTGACCATGTGGCCTCGCTGGCAGGAATTCGGTATAAGGAAAATCCCAAA
This sequence comes from Desulfosporosinus sp., assembly GCA_049302315.1. Taxonomy (GTDB): domain Bacteria; phylum Bacillota; class Desulfitobacteriia; order Desulfitobacteriales; family Desulfitobacteriaceae; genus Desulfosporosinus. The sequence continues at coordinate 1,747 of JBAQLX010000335.1, read as the reverse complement.
AATGATCTGGCTCTCAAAGTGGTTTCGGATCACGTCCGGGGGGTATCGTTTATGCTGGCAGACGGAATTCGGCCCAATAATGAAGGCCGAGGGTATGTTCTTCGCCGAATTTTACGGCGCGCTGTCCGTTATGCCAAATTCCTGGGAATTGACAAACCGTTCCTGGAATCCGTTTTTCGAATTGTCCAAAGGGACTACGCTCAGGCTTATCCGGAACTTAGGGAAAATGAGAATTTTATTTTAAACCACTTGAGTTTGGAAGAAAAGAACTTCCAGGCCACGCTGGAGCAAGGCACCCAACTGCTGCAGGAAAAGGTTAAGGATCTCCTCAAGCAAGGTAAGACAGTTTTATCCGGACCGGATGCCTTCTATCTCTATGAAACCTATGGTTTCCCGATGGAGTTGACGGAGGAAATGCTTGAAGAACAAGGGTTAGCTGTGGATAGGATAACTTTTCAAACGGCAGTCGAAGAGCATCGTCTCCAAGCAAAAGATCAATCTCAGCAAATGCGTGCGGAGGCGGAAAGCCCCTCGCTGATGGAAAAGGCAAAACTCTTGGGAGTGACACCTTTTGTGGGATATGAACAGGTTTCGGCAACGGCTCGGATTGAAGGGCTGTTTGTTGGCGGAGAGGAGACTCAGGATGCCGGGGAAGGGGAAGAGGTGATGGTCTTCCTTTCGGACACTCCGTTTTATGCGGAAAGCGGCGGTCAAGTATCTGATGTTGGAGTACTCAAAACGTCCCGGGCTGAGGCACGGGTGCTTGAAGTTAAAAAAGGGGTAACAGGTACCATTTATCATCGTGTTCAGGTTATGAGCGGTGTATTTCATGTCGGAGAAATGGCGGCAGCGGAAATCAATGGCGCTGAGCGACAGGCCATTTCCCGTCATCACAGCGCGACTCACCTCCTCCAGAGCGCCCTGCGTACCGTTTTAGGAGAACATGTCCGGCAAGCAGGGTCCTTAGTGACGCCGGAACGCTTGCGCTTTGACTTTACCCATTTTTCACCGCTGACAGCTGATGGATTAAGGGCGGTAGAGGGTCTGATTAATGAAGCAGTGTTCAAGAATATGCCCGTCCAAGCTACGGAGATGTCGTTAAAAGAGGCTAAACTTGCTGGAGCAACAGCACTCTTCGGTGAGAAATATGGAGAGACAGTACGGGTCGTTCGGATGGGAAGCTTAAGTCAGGAATTGTGCGGTGGGACCCATGTCAGGAACACGGGGGAAATAGGACTGGTAAAAATCCTCAGTGAGGGCGGGATCGGGGCAGGTCTGCGCCGGATTGAAGCAGTCGCGGGATTGGAAGCCTTAACATATCTGCGTACCCTTGAGGAGCAGGTGATGGAGGTTGCCCAGATCCTTAAGGCACAGCCTTCTGATGTGGGTAGGCGGGTGAACGGGTTGGCGGCCCAGGTGAAAGACCACGAACGAGAAATTGGTCAACTTAAGGCAAAACTCGGCAAGAATGAGGCGGAAGGGTTACTGAAGAGCGTTGAGGAAATCGAAGGAGTTCAGGTATTAGCTGCCCAGGTGCATGTGTCCGACATGGAGGGCCTTCGTCAAATGGCGGATCTACTGCGTACCAAACTCAAAAGCGGGGTCATTATCTTGGGGGCGGTCAGCGAAAGTAAGGTTAACCTGGTAACAGTCGTCAGTCCGACAGGTTTAAGTGGACTCCATGCCGGACAGATTATAAAAGCAGTGGCTAAAATAACGGGCGGCAGCGGTGGCGGCCGACCGGATA